>JAEUNS010000452.1 GCA_016790005.1 Zoogloeaceae bacterium | reverse complement strand
TCGCCGAGCGTAATTCGTCAATGGCAGGACCGGACGATCTGATCAGACTTGCCGACGAGGGCGTCTACCTTGCCAAGCGCGGCGGCCGCAACCGCGTTGCCACAGCAGCCCCGAAGACGGCTTGATCACCAACCCGCAGCTGGAGAGCCTGCGGCTGTTTCAAGTGGGTGGACTGGGCAATTTTGGCGCTTCATTAAAATAATGCGATGAAAGTGTTGACCTCATTCTTCTAACGGGCTATAGTTTCGTTCTCAGACGCGGGGTGGAGCAGTCTGGCAGCTCGTCGGGCTCATAACCCGAAGGTCGCAGGTTCAAATCCTGCCCCCGCAACCACCGTTATTTGCAAAGCGCCGGCCAGCCCGGCGCTTTGCATTTCTGCTGTCAGGGCGCCGTTTTCCGGTATCAGGCGGACGTCACCGATGATTTGGCGAAGTGCTTCTCTTGCGCTGGCCACGTCATCGATGCTCTCCAGGCTGGCGACCAGGTCGCGGTAGATTTCGCGGGCGCGCGGTAGGATCTGCGAGGGCTCGTAGTGCTCGATCGCGCGAAGTTCGTCGCGGGCCTGCGCAGCTTGTTGTTCCGCTTCTTCAAGCGCTGCGCGTGTGGTGGTCGTGATGATGCCGGCCTTGATCGCGGTCATCAGGTTGTCGAGCTCTTTCTGTGCAGTGCTCAGCCGTCGGCGTGCAAGCGCGGGGTCTGGTCGGTCGGCTTTCAGAAGCGCGCGCGCCTCGGTCTCGAATGCGCGGTAGGCGTCTTCCGACATCAGATCTCGTTTCACGCCTGCCAGCAGTGCAGCCTCGATCGTGCTTCGTTTCACCTTCAGCCCGTTTGTGCACACGCTGGGACCTCGGTCTTTGTGGGTGGCACATCCGTACTGGGTCGGCGTTTGAATCACGAAGGCGCCTCCGCAGACACCGCACTTGAGCAGGCCGGAGAACAGGTATTTAGGGCCGCGGCCGCCGGGGCCCTTGCCCTGCCGTTGCTTTGCCGCGGTGTTGCTTTTTTGTGACCGTGCACGTGTCTCGCATTCGTGCCAGGTGTCGGCGTCGATGATGGCGAGCTCGGGCGTTTCGACGATGATCCACTCCGACCGTGGGCGCATTGTGCGCCGCCGCCGGCCGGTGACTGGATCCTTCACCCAAGCGGTACGGTTCCAGACCTGGCGCCCGACATAGATTGGGTTGCCCAGCATGCCGACGCCTTTGCTGTCGGCGTAAAGCGCAGAGTGCGCCCAGGTGCCGCCGCGCGCCGATGGCACGCCCTGGCGGTTGAGCTCATCGGCGATCTGGCGCACCGTTGCGCCGGCTGCATAGCGCGCAAACACGTAGCGCACCCACTGCGCTTGAGCCTCGTTGATGGCGCGTTTGTATCCGTGGCCATCGTGCTGGCTGGTGTAACCATAGGGCAGGCCTCCGGCGCTGTAACCGTCGAGCGCCTGACCCATCAAGCCGCGGTGGGTCTTTGCTGCAAGCTCGTCCAGGTACAGTTCGCCCATCAGCCCACGCAGACCGACCTCGAGCTTGTGCCCGCTGCGGGATGTGTCGACCCCATCGCTGACGCCGATTACGCGCACCCCTGCAAACTTCAATCGCCGAATGGCTTGTGCGCTTTCGATACTGTCGCGTGAAAGCCGCGTCAGGTCGTCGACCAGCAGCACGTCGATCGCGCGACTATCGGCTGCGGCCAGCATCGTGAGATAGCCCGGCCGGTCGTTGCGCGCACCGCTGATTGCCTGGTCCTGATAGACCGTGGGCGCAGGCCACCCCATGCGGGTGCAGTAGGCTTCCACGTTGCGAAGCTGATCGCGAATGGAGGCGTCGCGTTGGTTTTCGGACGAGAAGCGAAGATACGTGGCTGTGCGCATCACGTCAGATTACCTCGCCTCAAGGGCGCTTTGAACGGGGTGATTTGAACGCCTTGGCTGTGGCTCGCTCTGTTGCTGGCGTTGCTGCTGCAAATGATGCTGCACGGCCTGGTGCGCCAGAATTCGGGCCAGGGTGGTGATGTTATGGGGCTTGTGGATCATCATGCTGCCTCCTTTTTCTGTGCGACCCGTATGCACTTGAGCTGCCGAAATGCTTCGGCAAACAGTGCGCCGCTACGCCGATTCCAGTAGTCGAGCGAGGTGTCTGCCAGCAGTTCGAGTGCCTTCAGTTCTTCGCCAGAGGCGCCGAACTTTGCGCGTTGCTCGTATCGGGCGCGGATGTTCTGCATTGCCACCAGCGCTATATCGGCTGCGGCGGCCGCGCTGGGGTCGGCCTTTTGCACCGGGAACAGCGCGATGCCGAGCTGCAGCAGATCGAGTGTGTCGGCAAGGTCGTTGAAGTGGGCAGATTGCGCCCAGCCCCCGCGAAACGCTTCTACGGCCATGCGTAGCCGGGTTTCGTACTCAGTGGTGAGGTTCTGAGCGATGAGCCCGGGCGGGGCTTTGGCCTGGTGGGTGATTCGGGATCCGCGCTTACGCATGGTCGACCTTGATCGTTGTGTCCGCCCACAGCGCCCGCACGCGCTCCCATGACTTCCGGTCGCAGTCCCATCCGAGCGGCTTATAGCTTTGGCCTGCCTCACGCGCTTCGTCGTCGCGCTGAAACGCCTCTTCAATGTCGCGCTGGATCACAGCTTTGGCGGTGGGCGCGATGTTCGGCCACTGCGCCACCAGCCAGTCTGCGCAGTCGCTGACGATGTAGGTCGTGCGCCCGAGGCAGTAGCGCACAGCGGCAGTCGCCATGAGATCGCCGCGCCCCCACGGAC
This sequence comes from Zoogloeaceae bacterium, assembly GCA_016790005.1. Classification (GTDB taxonomy): domain Bacteria; phylum Pseudomonadota; class Gammaproteobacteria; order Burkholderiales; family Rhodocyclaceae; genus UBA2357. The sequence goes on along the minus strand of JAEUNS010000452.1, from coordinate 12,138 downwards.
CTACTGTCGATTCATTCATGCCTTCCTCCATTCCGCACCACGCACAGCCCGGCCGATCGGGACCAGGGCGAACACGTCCGCCCGCTGCGCTCCGGCTTTGATCGTGCTTTTTGCTGCGGCCACGGCCTTCTCAGGGTTCATTATTCTGCGTGGCTTGCGCTTGCTGGCGGTCACGATGTAGCCGGCGGCGGTGTAGCGGTCCGCGCCCGACAGGCAGGTGGCGCCGCGCATGGCATCGCATTCGTGGGTTTTGCTTGCCAGCAGGTGCTTTAGCTTGTCGGTGAGCGCGCGTTCGTTGTCGAGCTCTGCATTACGCTGGGTGATGGCGTCTCGCTGTGCGGCGATAATCTGCGCTTGCGCGACAATCTCTTCGCAAACTTGGGTGAATTCCCCGGCTGCAGTGCGCGCAATCTCGCTCTCGCTCATGTCGTTCGGGTCGATTTCGCCGCCAATGATCTCGGACAGGTACTCGCGGACAAATGCAAGTTCGTTGTTGGCCTCGCGCAGCGCCTCGTCGAGCTTGGTGATCGTATCGTCCGCCGCAGCCGGTTCCGCCGTGGGAGGTTCGGCGGGTTGTTCCGGCTGCGGTTGCTGAACGGCGGCGCCCTCTGTGTCATGAGGTACAGATGCGCCGCTGCCGGTGTTATTGCCCACCGCCGGCTGGGGTTCTTTGCGTGCACCGAAATGAGCACCTTTGATCATGTTCGAGCCCTGCTTACTGGCCGGGCCATCAGCTAGTCGGGCCTTCCCCTCTTTGGTGAGGGTGTATCCCGGCTGGCCGGTCACGTCGTCGCGCGCCACCGTGGCAAGCCCGGCTTTCTTCAGGTCAATAATTGCCTGTCGGGCTGCTTTGGGGTTTTCGGTCTTGATCATGGGTGCGAGCTCGTCGAGCGGTGCGCCGGGGTTGCGGGCGATGGCTGCCAGGGCTTCGTGGCGGATGGTCATGCGGCCTCCAGGGCTTGCTGGTTGGTGTGGGTGGCGATCAGGGTGATCGGCTCGACGACCGGCAGGTCGATCGTGCGCGCGCCGAGAAATCCTTGAATGTGTAACGAGGTGATCTTCATGCTGCTTCTCCAGTTGCGCCCGCGGTTTCGTTGAACGGGATGAGGTAGTCGCCGAAGTAGGTTTCTTGGGCGCGTTCGGTGAGCTTGGCGATATCGGCGTCGTGCCAGCGTTCGAGGCGCTGTTCGAGCGCGGCGGCGTCGGCCTGGGTGGCGTCGATGAGGGCCTGGCGGGCTTGGGCAAGCAGGGCGGCTTCGGGCTCGCCGCCGCGCAGCACGCGCTTCATGAGCAGGCCGGCGGCTTCGGTTTGGGCGGCCTTGAGTGCGTTGGTGAGGGCGAAGCTGCGGCGGATCTCTGCGGCGAGGATGGGCAGGTCGCGCACCTTGAAGCGGTTGGGGGCCGGGGTGCCGGTGGCTTGGCGCAGGCGGTACCACACGGCTTGCGACCATGCGTTTTCGTGGCTCAGGCCGTTGCACACGAGCCACACCAGGCGGGTGAGGTTGCCCATGTCTTTGGCGTTGAGCACTTCGAGCGCGGCGTCGGGCGTGGGCTGCGGTGGGGTGGCGTGGTAGCTTCCGGTTTTGCGGATCGCGGGCAGCACTTCGCTGGTGACCCACTTCTTGAACTTCTTGGCTTCGGGCTTGCGGCTGGTGAGGATCAGCGAGTAGAGGCCGGACTCGTTGATGATGGTCATTTCCTGCTGCCCGGAGGGGGTGTCGATAATACCGACACCCCTCTCATCGTCGTCCAGACGGGCTGTTGCGTCGCGGTTGTTGCCGATGGTCAGTGCTGCGCAAACGTCGGCAGCGACGAACCAAGGTTCGCCGTTGCGCAGGATGACGCGCAGGGTTTGGGAGATGAAGTTGAAGACGGTGGGCGCGGACGCGCCGGGGTTGGCGTTTGCCATGGTGTGTGCTCCAGTTCGTGTAACGAACCGCCGTCCGCTGCTAAACGGGGTGGGCGGAACCGAACGGGTTAGCAGACCGGTGGAGCACCGGCGAGCCTTGCGGCTCCCCGCCCGGCCCGCCCATAGAGGGCACACCAAGGCATGAAAAAGCCGCACTGCGTTGCGCTTGCGGCTCTTCGCCGCTCCATCCAGGCTGCTAAACCCGGTCGCCGGTTGTTTGCCGACGACAGGCGAAGAGTAGCCGGGACGGTCTGCGGTGTCAATGCTTGTATGTGCATCGTTATGTGCATACACTGCAAGGAATGGAGATTGAATTCGACCCTGAGAAAGCCGCACTGAACCCCTTGAACCACGAAGGGGTGACGTTTGAAGAGGCTGCGCCGGTGCTGCTCGACCCGTATGCCCTGACCCGTGAAGATGCGGATGCCACGGGCGAAGCCCGCTTTGTGACGCTGGGCATGGGTGGCCGGGGGCGGATTCTGATCGTGGTGTGGGCGCTGCGTGGCGACAATCCGCGCCTGATCTCAGCCTGGAAGGCCAACAAACCGCAACGGAGCCGCTATGAGCAACAATTCTGACCCGATTTTCGAGCAATACGCCGACATGGACTTCACCGAAGCCAAACCCGTCGCCGAGGTGCCGGCGCTGGCCCGGCTTCAGGCCGAGCGCGGCGGCAAATCGCGCATCACCATCCGCGTCGATAACGCGACCCTGGCTGTTTTCAAGGCCCGCGCCGAAATGACCGGCGGCAACTACCAGACGCTGATGAACGAAGCCTTGGCGCAGGCCGCACAGGGGGTGACGCTGGCCGACGTGGTGCGCGAGACGATCCGGGAGGCCTTGCGGCACTGAGGAGGCATCATGAGCGGAGCCGCGGGCGCTTAACGGGCGCGCAACCTTTAGGAGACGATCATGGCCAAGACAATGACCACCCCTTACGACACCGCCGACTATCTGAAGACCGAGGAGGATATGGTCCTGTATTTCGAGGCGTGCCTGGACGAAGACCCCGGCGACGGGAGCCTGATCCGTGCTGCGCTGGGCGACATTGCGCGCGCCCGTGGCATGGCTCAACTGGCCCGCGATACCGGCCTTGCCCGAGAGGGGCTTTACAAGGCGCTGTCCGCCGATGGAAACCCGGAGTTTGCCACGGTGATGAAGGTCATCAAGGCGCTGGGCCTGAAGCTGCATGTCGGGCAGGCGGCATGACGGCGAAGCGTCAGCATTGAGGAAGTGAGGAAACGCGATGAACGCACTTACTGATGGCGTGCAGATCCTGCGCGATGCCGGGGGCCATCCGGCTTTTGCCGTGCTGCCGTTTGCCCAATACCAGGCGCTGGTTTCCGGCAAGTCCAAGGCAGAGCCGGCCATTCCGGGCAAGGTTGTCGATTTGCATTTCGACAAGGGCCTGACGCCCGTCGCGGCCTGGCGCGAGCACCTGCGCCTGACCCAGGCCGAAGTGGCCGCGCGCATGGGGGTGACGCAAGCGGCGTTTGCGCAGATGGAAGCCGCCAAGCGGCCGCGCAAGGCGACGCTGGAGAAGATTGCAGCGGCCATGGGGCTGGCGCTTGAGCAGCTGAGCTGGTGAAGGGGGGGCAAGATGCTGGCGTTCATGCTGCGTCCTAGAATTGGTAGCTGATAATCTCGGGGTACTTGCCGGCGTTGTTGATCGTGATGCGTGCGGGCTTCTGCAGGGCCTCGGCGGACTGCAGGGCCTCAGCGACGGTGTTCGGCACCTGGGCGGCGGCTGCACGGCGGTGCCACCAGGTGATGGCCCTCTGGCGGGCGAAGCCGGCGTGCTCGATGCACACCCACTCGCGCGCGATGCGGGTGACGCCGCCCCAGTATTCGACGAGCAGACTGTCAGGGCTTCCGGGCTTGCTCCACTTGCGGTAGCGCACGTCGGACACGTCCAGTGCCTCGATCGCGCTCTCGACAGGGGCTGACAGCGGGTTGGCGCTGCTGACCTGTGCGCTGTGGTTGATGCGCTCGGGCTCGGGGAACAGCGCGCCGCAGGCCTCGCACGCTGCAGCGCCGCCCGGGGCCGGGTTGCCGCATGTGTCGCAGTGCTTGACCGGCGCCACAGCCTCGCCGCTCTTGCGTGCGGTGCGAGTGCGGCCCTTGATGGCGTCGACCGGTCCCAGTGTTGCGGTCGTGTCCGTGAAATCGAGCCACAGGCAGTCCCGCTTCCCGTCTGCGATCCGCATGCCACGCCCGGCGATCTGCACGTACAGCACCGGGCTGCGGGTGTTGCGCAGAAGCGCGATGCAATCCACTTCGGGCACATCGAAGCCGGTGGTGAGCACCGCGACATTCACCAGAGCGCGCAGGCGACCGGCGCGGAAGGCCTTGATGTGCGCGTCTCGCTTGCCGTTCGGGGTCTCTGCGCTAAGCACGGCGCAGGCGATGCCGCGCTGGGTGAGGGCCTCGGCGATGTGCCTGGCGTGCTCGACGGTCACGCCATAGACGAGCCAGCGGCGGCGGTCTGCCGCCAGCGCGACGAGCTCGTCGGCGCAGGACTGCACCAGCTCGTCGCGGTCGACCTTCTCGGCAAGCGCAGAGACGACGAAGTCGCCGCCGCTCATGCGCACGCCTTCGGCCTCGAGGCGCTGCGTGGCGCCGCCCGACACGAGCGGCGCGAGGAAGCTGGCGTCGAGCAGCTCGCGCATAGTCACCCGAGCGGCGACGTGGGTGAAGATCGGTTCTTCCGCTGCGGTCAGCCAGATGCCGTCGCCACGAAACGCGGTGCCCGTCCAGCCGATCACGCGCATCTGCGGGTTGTAGCGGCTGAGTTCTCCGATGAGCTGGCGGTACATGCCCGCGTTCTTCGGGCTCACGTTCTGGCACTCATCGACGAGCAGCAGATCGACGCGCCCGAGGAGGTGCGCTTTCTTGGCGACGCTGCCGATGGTGGCGTAGAGAATGTCGCGGTTCAGGTCCTTGCGCCCCAGCCCGGCAGAGTGCACGCCGGCCGGCGCTTGCGGCCACACGTGCATCAGCTTCTCGAGGTTCTGCGCGCACAGCTCGCGGCTTGCCACCACCATCAGAATGCGCGTGCCCGGCCACTGGGTGAGGGCTTCGCGCGCAAGGGCGGCGATCATCACCGACTTGCCCGCGCCGACGCTGGCCTCGATGATCGGATTGCCTTCAGGGTTGGCGCGGAACCACTGCCACAGAGTGTCAATGGTGCGGCGCTGGTAATCCCTCAAATGCATGCTATTCGACACTTTTGAATGCCTTTCTGCTTTTCACAAGGGAAATGCACGACTGAGACACGCCAAACTGAGCAGCCAGCTCATTCTGGCTCTTCCCAGACAGACGAATTTCACGCACTTGCTCGTTTGTCAGTTTCGCCATTGGCTGTTTTTCCGCGCGAAGCATTTGATCGATAGTCGGGAGGCGAACCCTTCCTTTCTTAGATGCATCTTTCATGTTGTCTTGCCTGGTTCCAAGAAACAGATGGTTTGGATTTACGCAAAGACGAACATCGCACATATGGCAAACGTCAAGTCCGGCTGGGATCTCACCTTTGAATAATCGCCATGACGCTCTATGCGCATATTCAGTTTCACGCCTCCCAATGCCAAATCTTCCGTACCCAGTTGATGAATGAATGCATGCCATCCATATCCAGCACCCGCTTTCAGTTACTGGGATGCACTTTTCAATAAACCTATCAAGTAGTTTCATCCCGCCACCTTCGCGTCAAACGCGGCCTTTAAGGCCTCGATGTCCGGATTGCCGATCGCGCGCTTGTCTGCGGCGGCGTGGATCTCGATGCTGCTGTAGTCGTTGGCGCCGCCTTCGGCGTTGCTGAAGCAGAGGCCCGTCAGCCTGTTGCGGTACTCGACGACGTTGTCGGCATCGCTGGCGTCTACCTTGTCCGCCCAGTTGTCGAGCAGGATCGGAATGAAGCGGTGCGCCTGGCAGCCCTGCAGCTGGTGTTCGAAGGCCACGTCGCGCAGGTTGTGGCGCTCGCACGTCCAGGTGCCGTCACGCTCGGGGGTGACGTGCGCGCATGACCGGCAAGTTGGAGCGGGCACGTCCGTGCTGTGGCAAAGCGGGTGCATGCTGCACATCTTGCATTCCCACCAGGTCGGGTCGTTGTTGATCCGGGCGGGCGGCTCTGCACCGAAAATGATCTGCTCGGCACGCTCCAGGATGCCGCGGCCGGCCTCGGCGTCCGCCTCGAGGCGCTCGGTGTAGATCTCGTCAGTCTCCTTGCGCACGCTCATGTACATGGCGCGGGTGAGCCCGGTAAGCGCCATGTAGGTCTGCATCTGCGCCCAGTGCTTGAACTGCGCCTCCTTCACGCCCTGCTTCTGCAGGGCTGCGAAGCTCTTGGTGTTGCTGGTCTTGAACTCCAGCAGGTGCCAGGTGCCCGGCGCTTCTGGCAGACCCAGCACGGCGCCGTCCATGTGGCCGCGGAAGTGGCCGCCGTGGGCGATCACCTCGAACTGCTTGCCGTCTGCACCAACGTCGTGCACCTCGCAGCCGATCGCGCGCAGGTCCTCGATGAAGATGGCTTCCTCGCGGTGCCCGCGCTGGAAGAGGCGCAGCATGCGGCCACCGAACTGTTCGCGCTTGGCGAGTCGGAACGACAGCCACAAGTAGCGCGCGCAGTGATGGCCGATGGCAGAGGCGCCAAGGTACGGGCGCGGCAGCGTCGCGACCTCGCGGGCCTCGTAGGCTGCATAGATCGCCGCGGCGGTCTGGTAGTTGGGTGCAGGTAGCTCGGGCATGGTCGGTTCAAACTGGTCGCAGCGGTCTTTCGTGTCCGGCACGAAGGTGAGCGTCGGGCGCTCGCCGTCTCGTGCCGGGGCTTTGCAGTGCGGGACGGCCTCGAACTTTCGCCATCCCGCATGCACGCATGCTCGGCAGAGCATTACGCGCGCTGTGTCATCCAGGGCGCGGCGGCAGGCGCAGCATGGGCAGCCTGCGGAGGTGGCGCGAACGACGGCTGAAACTGCGCGAACGGTGCCGGGGCAGCGGCGGGCTGCATGCCCTGCATGCCGGCTGGCTCGTAGCCCTTCACCTCGTTGCTGTCGCCGTACTTGTCGTCCTCGTGGATGACAAGCCGCAGCTTCACCGGCTTGTTGTGGAGCTGCATCGTGTCCTGCAGGCGCAGCACGCCGGCTGCGTGGCACAGCGCGGAAAGCTGCTTCTGGCCGATCTGCTCGGCGACCTGGTTGGCGTTCTTCACGTTGATTCGGTCGAAGACCAGCCGGCCCTTGTACTGGCCATCGAGCACTTTCCAGGTGAATTGCACGTACTGGCCGGTGCCGCTCTGGGCGGTCTTGATCTCGCTCTCGATGGCCTGGGCGATGTAGCTGCCGGCCGGCAGCGGGGCCATGCCAAAATCGGGTTCAACAGTGGTGGCGTCGAAGGTGATGGTTGCCATGGTGGTTTGCTCCTTGGGTGGGTTAAAGTGTCTTGGAGATCTTTGCGTGGATGTGCGCGAGGTCGGGCGGCTCGAACATGTCGAGTGCGCCGGACCTGTCCTTCGCTTCGTAGTTGAAGTCGCGCGCGGTCTGCAGGGTGCGATAGGGGTTGCCGTCAGGGTCGCGCTCGACGCGAAGGCAAAACACCTCGTCAAAGAAGTACCCGATGCCCTGCTTCAGCGTGTTGCCGGGCAGGCTGGGGTAATAGAGCATCGCGCCGGTCTGCTCGTCCTTCGTGCGCTCCTGCTTGCAGCTGAAGTACACGTTGCGGCCCGGCAGGTCGCGGAAGGCGCGCACCAACTCTCCCATGCGTTCGGCGAGTGCGCCGTAGGCCTGGCGAGGGTCTTTCGCGCCTTTCTTCTCAGCGGCGAGGCACACCTCGGCAATCTCGCTGATCGAGTCCAGGCACACCCACCTGAACTGCGCGGCCTCTACGGCCTCGGTCAGAAACTTGTAGGCCTCGTGAACGTCCTCGACGTTCTTCACCTCGATGACGGGGATGTCCTTGCCGCGCAGGGAGAGCAGGCCAGCCTCGGCGCTGATGATCACGGTTGGCTCGCCAGTCGTGCCGCAGAGCACGGTCTTGCCTGCGCCGGCGGGGCCGTGCACAAGCACCTTGATCCCGTTCTCGACGACGCTTTGCTTGGTGGAGGTCAGACGGATCACCATCACAGCACCTCGACTTTCACGCTGGCCTTCGCCGGCTTGGTGGTAATGAACCGGCTGGCCTGCTCGATCTCCTGTGCGTCGAGCTTGCGCAGCACAGACACGGACACGGACACGTCGGCCTTCCAGCTAAAAGCCTTCTGGACAGTCGGCTGCAGACTCGTCCAGGCCTGCATCAGCGCGTCGACGTCGGCCGAGCGGGTGAAATTGCGGGTCACGCTCACCTTCAGCGTTTCTGTTTTCTCGCTGACCGTGCCCTCGTCGGCACCGGGCATTGCCGCGACGATCGCGGCCTCGATCTCGAGGCGGCGCGCTTTGGCCGCGTCCTCGTCGGCCTTGGCAGAAAGCCATGCTGCGGACAGTTCAGAAAGGGTGATCTGGTTCATTTGGTTGGTCCTTCGGTCGTTAAATCAGGGTGAGAACGAAAAACAGAAACGCGCCGACCGAGCAGATGGCGATGCCCCACAGCGCAACCTCTGCCCACGAAACCGGCTCGTCCGACTGGAACGGCGCGCGGCTGTTGTGGCTGCGCTGGAACCTGAAGTGGCTGCTGTCATGCGGCCAGCTCGCCGACATGCGGGACTTCAGGACACGTCGGTTCGTGATCGTGTTCATTTGCTCGTCCTCAGCCATTCGTGGATGTCAAAAGCCGCGTTTTCGAGATCCAGGCGCGCGTTTTCGATGCGCCCGGCCTTCATGTGTTTTTCCGCCTGCGAGACCTGCGCGCGGACAAACTCGATGAGCGTCTGGAACTGCTCGTACTGCACCTCGGCTGGGTCCGGCAGCGGGTATTCCGGGTCACGCGGGTCCGGGTGGCGCATCAAGCGCCCAAGCAGGCTGCGCTGGTGCTGGGCCAGTGCCGCCAGCTCTGTGTATTCGTCGTGATCGCAATAGCTCATGACATCCCCTTATTTAGCCGTAGCCGTAGCCGGAGCCGGAGCCGTCGCCGTCGCCGTAGCCGGAGCCGTAGCCGTCGCCGTCGCCGTCGCCGGAGCCGTAGCCGTAGCCGGAGCCGTCGCCGTAGCCGTAGCCGTCGCCGTAGCCGTAGCCGGAGCCGTCGCCGGAGCCGGAGCCGGAGCCGGCTACTTCTTCCATGCCTTCACGCTCGCGATCGATTCACGCGCCTTGTCGGTGATGGGGATGATCTCGATGGCCTCGGTCAGCAGCACTTCGGCGACCGGCGCGGGGAACTTGCAGCCCCCGGGGTTGCTGGTGCCATCCGTTGCCAGCTGCGACAGACTGGCCGCTCCGTCCCAATACCAAATTCGGCGCGCGTCGGTCAGTACCACCTCTTTACCGTCGCGGCTCGCCACCGTCCCGGCGAACACGCCTGCCGAGTAGGTGCGAACCATGCAATAACGTCCGATCAGTTCCATCTTTTGCTCCTGGTTGGCCCCGGTGCGGTGTGCGGTGGGGCGATGGGGTGATAGTAGGCGCACCTAACTGTTACTGTCAATAGGCAGGCCTAACATTTAATGCGACAACCCGCATCGCCCTATCCGGGCGTCCCATCAACAAGCAGGAGCAATGTTCTTCTTCGGGTGATCGACGACGAAAAAAAGCCCGCTCGGGGCGGGCTGTATGCACAGAAATTGTTGACCTTTCTGTTTTATGTGCATACAATAATTCACATGGAAATCGCCTTCGACCCAGCCAAAGACGCCAGCAACATTGCCAAGCACGGCATGTCGCTCGCTATTGCTGCTGAATTCGAGTGGGAGTCGGCGGCGGTGTGGCCCGATGTCCGGCGCGAGTATGGCGAAGCGCGTATGGCCGCAATCGGGTACATCGGGCTTCGTCTTTACGCCGTGGTCTTTGTGGACCGCGCCCATGTTCGGCGCATCATCAGCCTGCGAAAGGCCAATCTTCGAGAGGTAAAACGCTATGCCGAAGCTTAAAACCGGAACCATCCTGCCTACGGCGGATGAAGATGCTGCCATCACGGCTGCGGCCGTGGCCGATCCTGACGCTATCCCCTATACCGACAGCGAGTGGGAGGCGGTCAGGCCAATCCTCAAGCGGGGGCGACCGCCGGCTGCCGTGACCAAGGAGCGCATCACCATCCGCTTGTCACCGGAGGTTGTGCAGGCTTTTCGCGCTTCGGGCGAAGGGTGGCAAACCCGTGTCGATGCCGCGCTGAAGGACTGGCTCAAAGACCATTCCCCGGCGTAGCGGGGGAGGAGATCGGGAGTGAGCCTGACGGATATCCTGGCCCCATGGGCGGCCGTGAATGACGCGCTGGGATTGGCTGCGCCCATTCGCGACGAGGCGCACCATGCCGAGCTGCTGGCGTTCGTGGATGAGGCGTTCGAGCGCTTTGGGCATGACGACACGCACCCGGTGTTCGGGCTGGTGTCGATTGTGGCCGATCGCATCCGCGAGTATGAGGCGCAGAATCATCCCTGGCATGCGTTGCCCGCGCATGCGCTGTTGCGCGAGATGATGGCAGAGTGATGGGTGGTCAGTCCGCAAACTCGATTACCCGGTCTGCGGCAGCGTCGACCGTGGTGGCGGTAAAAAAGCGCATGGCGTTGGCGTCTGCCTCGCGCTCGATCTCGAGCAGGTTGCGGCGCAGGGCGTCGATTTGCTTGCCCGATAGCGTGGGGTCGTCCATGCGCGGCGCACCCACGATAAGCGCTGCCGTTTGCAGCGCGGCGATTTCGCGGGCGCGCGAAAGCTCCCACAGCCTGGCGCGCGCATCCCGCACGCCCGATGCTTGTCTTACGGGGTGCAGCAGGCCGAAGTGCAGCACCGCCTTGTGCGAGCAGAACCCAAATCGTACCGGCTCGCCGCCATCGATGAGTACCGCGCTACGGCTGAAATAGTCTGCGAGGTCTGGACGGCGAGCGGTGACGACCTTACGCACCTCGGTGGAAAAGCGCCGGCTCGCCTCTTCTGGCGCAGGCGCGTCTGACTCCTCAAGCTCGTCGAAGGAGTTGATGTTGGCAAGGCTGGAGTACATGAGCGCGCATACCCGAAGCGCGTCGCCGATCGATTTCGGTTCGGTGTAGCGCGGCGCGCCCACCGAGAACCCCCCCACCGGGCAGGCGATGCTTTCCATGCTGGCCTGGGCGACGATCTTCACCATTTGCATGGCGGTGTCGATCAGAATGCGGGTGTTGGCCGCTTTTTTTCCGTACAGGCAGTCCAAGATGTCGTCGCGAATGATGCGGTGAACGCTTACCTGATTGTCGAAGCGCACCACTGCGCCCACGGCAAGCCGCTCGCCCGTGGCCTCGACAGGCTCCCAGAAAACGGGGGCGAAGCAGTTGGGTAGCGCAGTGGCTGTGGTCATCGCGAGAATAGGTCGTGTTTGGGTGCGGGGAATCGGGCATCGACCAAGTTGCCGATGCGGGCAAGTCTTGCGGTGACCAGCGCAGTGAATTTGCTGGCATCTACAGGAACATGTCCCTCGATATCTTGTAGCACATCACGCGCTAGGGTCAAGGCGGCTGCGATCGCGGAGCGTTGCACGTCGGCCGCTTTGCCGGCCAGCACCGCCATGTCGGCGAGCTTGTTGACGTCGCCATCGGCCAAGCCCAGTGTGCGTTCATGATCTATCCACGAGGGATCACCGCCATCCCAAAGGATGTTGCCGAAGTTGCGGTCGGTGTTGGCGATGGCTTCATCTGCGGCGCAGGCAAGCCCGGCACTCGGGAAGGCCGATACGATCGCGGCCACCACTGCGGCGAGCTTTTGCGCAACGGCGCCGGGCCACGGATGGCCGAGCTGGAAGCGTTGCTTTAGGCTCGGGTATTCGGCGTCCAGGCTGCCGAACAGCACCGCGCCGTCGTGCTCGATCCAAACCGGCTCGGGCACCGACAGGCCCCAGTGCTGCAGTAGCAAGGCACAGTAGGCTTCGGCCGCGCAGGCTTCGGCGGGTAGCGCTTTGATGTAGGCGCGGTGGTTCTCGCCGTCGACCACCACCGCACCAATCTGGGTGCCGGTGATGCCGTCGGCGCTGGGACGCAGGGTGTCGGGGATGAGGTGGGCGCGTCGGATGCTCATGGCTTTTTGGGGCTGCTAACGATGATCTGGGTGAGGGCTGAGGCCTGGGCGTCGTTCAGCTCGCCACGGCTGGCGCTGCTCACGGCGGTTTCCACTAGGGCGCGCACCGCGGGC
>JAEUNS010000434.1 GCA_016790005.1 Zoogloeaceae bacterium | reverse complement strand
CACCCTGAATACGCCTCTTCGAATCGCATCGCCCGAATCTCCTGTAGCAACTCCGTCCGTCTCATCGCCACCTCCTTGGCGAACAATGAGACCGGACAGATCACTTGCTACAAGTCCGGACAGTTTATTTGTTCTCTACAGCGTTATATAGGTAGACTTGCCCTGAGTGCGCTTCTGCTGCAATCTTCTGCCCTCAGTCGTGCATCGAAGACACGGCCGGTTGTTCCCCTTCACTCACGCCCCTCAAACAACGGAGACATCCATGAGCACAGTTACCCTCGGCGGCAACCCGATCGAAGTCGCAGGCAATTTTCCGAAAGTTGGCGACAGCGCGCCGGCACTTTCGCTGGTCGCAACCGACCTTTCGGATGTGACGCTCGCGACCTATGCCGGCAAGCGCAAGGTTCTGAACATCGTTCCCAGCCTAGACACCCCGACCTGCCAGACGTCCACCCGCAAGTTCAACGCCGAGGCCGGCGCCCTCGCCAACACCGTGGTGCTGGTCATCGCGGCCGACCTGCCGTTTGCGATGAAGCGCTTCTGCGAAACCGAAGGTCTCGCCAATGTGGTCAGCCTGTCGACCATGCGTGGGCGGGAATTTCTCAAGAACTACGGGGTCGAGATTGCCTCCGGCCCGTTGGTAGGACTCACCGCACGCGCCGTAGTGGTACTCGACGCGAACGACAAGGTGATCCATGCCCAATTGGTGCCCGAGATCAAGGACGAGCCCGACTACGCCGCCGCGCTGGCCGTGCTGAAGTAAACACCGACCTGATCGCAACGACACAAGGGGCGTGCATCGGTCACGCCCGTTGTGCTTTGCGTTCTCGCGGATTCAAGGCGTGCTGTGATCCGTGAGACACATCACGCATTCACCTTGATAGCACTTCAAGTGAAGCGCTGGCGGAACTAAACTGAAATCGTTGGAATGAGCGGACGAGTGCCTGACCGGGCTTGTCCGAACGCCCCCTGAGCCGAGCTGGCTCTTGTCCACACGAGATCATCATGAACGCGCTTTCTGCCGCCCGCGTTACCGGCCTGTGTGCCGTTGCCGCAGCAATTTTTTCGATATTCCCCGTTCCGACCGCCCATGCAGCCATGCCGGCCGATGTGCCTGGGGAAGAGCTTGCAAAGGATGATCTAAGCACCCCCGCAAGCGAACGTGCGCTCGAGAACGTCGATCCGGGCGACCCCGAACTGTTCGAAGAGGCGCTGGTCGAGCGTGCATTGCGCGAGGGCGCGGTGCCGGTCATCGTGCTCTTGCGCGAGCCCGACGAAAACAATGGCCGACGCTTTGCACTGAGTGGCGAAAACCGGCGCAGTGCGCTGGCGCTGAGTCAGCGCCGGGTGCTGGACAGCCTGCCGCGCATGGACGCGAACTCGCCCCGCGGCAAGAGCGTGAAGCAGTTCGAAGAGGTGCCGGCTTTTGCGATGCAGGCCGACGCGATGGACATCGCCGGGCTGCTCAACCACCCGGATGTGCTCGAGGTGCATGAGGACGTTGCCTATCCGCCGGCACTCGCCAACAGCACCAACCTGCTCGGCGCCGGCCCGGCGCGTGATTATGTGGGCTACAGCGGCGTCGGCCAGGTGGTGGCGGTGCTCGATACCGGTGTCGCCAAGACCCACCCCTTCCTCACCGGCAAGGTCGTTTCGGAGGCCTGCTATTCGAGCACCTATTCAACCCAGGGTGTGAGCTCGCTGTGCCCCGGCGGTGTCAGCGCATCGATCGCAGCCGGCTCCGGCGTCAATTGCGACATCAGCCTGCCCGGCTGCAATCATGGCACCCATGTCGCAGGCATCGCCGCCGGCAAGGGCACATCGTTTTCGGGTGTCGCGCGTGATGCGCAGATCGTGGCGGTTCAGGTGTTCAGCCGGTTTCCGGCCAACATGTGCGGCGGCTCCTCGCCCTGCGTGATGGCCTACACCTCGGACATCATCCGTGGCCTCGAGCGGGTGCGTGCACTTACCGCGAACTACTCGATCGCCGCTGCGAACATGAGCCTCGGCGGCGGCGGTTATGCCTCGGCCTGTGATTCGGACCCCACCAAGCCCGCCATCGACGCGCTGCGTGCGCTGGGTGTGGCGACGGTGATCGCCAGCGGCAACTCCGGCTACAACAACGCAATCGGAGCGCCTGCATGCATCTCGAGTGCCATCAGCGTCGGCAGCACCACCTCGTCGGACCAGGTTTCGTCGTTCTCCAACAGTGCAGCCATCCTCAACCTGCTCGCCCCCGGCGCGAGCATCAACTCGTCGGTTCCGGGCAACGGC
>JAEUNS010000411.1 GCA_016790005.1 Zoogloeaceae bacterium | reverse complement strand
CTGCGCATCAACAGTGCAAAGGACGATGCAGCCGGGCTTGCCATCTCCGAGCGCTTTACCGCCCAGATTCGCGGCCTTGATCAGGCACGCCGCAATGCCAATGATGGGATCTCGCTCTCGCAGACCGCTGAGGCCGCGCTGCAGTCATCGGGTGACATTCTCCAGCGTATTCGCGAACTAGCGATACAGTCGGCAAATGCCACGAATTCGGCGGGCGATCGCGCTGCCCTGAATGCCGAAGTACAGCAGTTGTCGCAAGAACTTCAACGCATCGCAACCAACACCGAATTCAATGGCCAGAAGCTGCTCGATGGTTCGTTCAGTTCTGCATCGTTCCAAGTCGGTGCAGCCGCCTTCCAGACCATCACGGCCACCTCTGGCAACTTTCAGACCGATGCCTATGGCAATTTCCGCATTGGCGGTCTGGCTACCACGAGCAATACACCAACCGGAGTTGGCGACCTCGTAGTCGGAACCACTCCGCGCGCGCAATTGACCACGGCCAACGCGGTAAGCTCACGGATTGCAGGTGACACCTTAACGCTTTCCAGCAGCCTGGGAAGCAAGGACATCACCTACCCCCCGGCGGCAAGTGCGGAAGCCATCGCGGCCAAGATCAACCAGGCCGAGACAGGCGTACGTGCGACGGCAATAAGCTCGTTCGTGCTTGGCGCAGATGACGCAAATGCTAATGCCGCCAGCTTTCAGCAGGGGGTGAGCTACACCTTTCTTCTGGCAACTGACACGACACCTACGGGCGATCCTGCTTCCTACACCACAGTTTCGTTCTCGATCGGTGGCACGGCCTCCGGGAGTGCCGCAGGCAACGCCAACCAGTTGAGTGCGGCCGTACAAGCCTTAAATGATGTATCAGGCCGCACCGGATTTACCGCCAAGATCGTCGAAACCGACAATGGCTTCTTTGGCCTGCAACTCACTAGCGAGGCCGGCAAGGATCTTCGCATGATCAACGCTTCCGAGTCAGGCAACGATCTGGCGATTGAGGACTTGACCGTGCTCGACGGTGACCCTCTATTCACCAACCCGGTACTGGGTGGCGCCCCACTTGCGGCCAACGGCATCTCGACCATCTGGACGAATGCAGACTCGACCTGGCTGACGGGTCAGGTCATTCTCGACTCCGACCGCTCATTCGCATTTACCAGTACCAATGATGACGTGCTATTGCTTGCCGGCACCGCAGGCGGTGAACTACAAACGGTAAAGGATATGGACATCAGCACGTCGAATTCGGCCAATCGTACGCTTGCCATCGTAGACTCGGCGCTTGCCGCGATCAACGGCCAACGGGCACGCTACGGCGCCTTGCAATCACGCTTCGAGAACACGATCATCAACCTCCAGAGCACCTCCGAGAACTTATCGGCATCACGCTCGCGAATCCGCGACGCCGATTTTGCGGCCGAAACCGCGAACCTGACCCGGGCACAGATTCTTCAGCAGGCTGGCACAGCGATGCTTGCACAGGCAAACCAGCTTCCACAGCGGGTACTGCAGTTGCTTCAGAGCTAAAGCTTCGCAGTTTGATGTCGTAAGAATGGGGGCTGCAATCGCGGCCCCCTGCTTTTCTGAAATCACCTAAAGTTTTCGCCACTCCTGACGTTAATGCAAGCAAGAGCAGAATAAAGCTCGATGCCAGACCCGAACATCGGACACCCTGGCGCTTGAATAACCAGCCGAATCCAGGAGCTCATCATGGCACAAGTCATCAACACCAACGTTGCCTCGCTTAACGCACAACGTAACCTGAACCAGTCCGCGAACTCGCTTCAGCAGTCGCTGACTCGACTCTCTTCCGGCCTGCGCCTCAACAGCGCCAAAGACGACGCCGCCGGCCTCGCGATCTCGGAGCGTTTCACCGCCCAGATCCGCGGCCTCGACCAAGCTCGCCGTAACGCCAATGATGGGATCTCGCTCGCCCAAACCGCTGAAAGCGCGCTCCAGTCTTCCGGCGACATCCTGCAGCGGATTCGCGAACTCGCAGTGCAGTCGGCCAACGCAACCAACTCGTCAGGCGACCGCGCGGCGCTGAATGCTGAAGTGCAGCAACTCACCCAGGAATTGCAGCGCGTTTCGACCAACACAGAATTCAACGGCCAAAAGCTGCTGGACGGCTCCTTCACCGCCGCGCAGTTCCAGGTCGGCTCCAACGCCAACCAAACTATTACCGCCACTTCGGGCAACTTCCAGACCAACGCATACGGTAACTATCGCATCGGCGGACTTGCCGCTTCGACCAACACGCCGAACGGCGTCGGCGACCTCGTAGTCGGTACCTCGATCGCCGACGGAAAGCTCACGACTGCCGGTACTGATGGCAACACGTCCATCATTGCCGGCGACACAATCACGATTTCGAGCAGCCTCGGCAGCAAGGACATTACCTATGCGGCGGCCTCGAGTGCTGAACAGATCGCAGCCAAGATTAACCAGGCGGAAACCGGCGTCAAGGCGACCGCGCTAACTTCATTCGTGCTCGGCGCGGATGATGCAGGATCCGGTGCGGCCGGTTTCGAGCAGGCGACCAGCTATTCGTTCCTGCTCGCAACCGACACAACCGATGGCGCGGATCCAACCTCCTTCACCACGGTATCCTTCTCGGTCGGCGGAACCGCGTCGGGCTCGGCAGCAGCCCAGGCAAGCCAACTGAACGCGGCAGTTCAAGCCTTCAATGACGTATCCGGTCGGACCGGATTCACCGCCAAGATCGTTGAAACCGATAATGGCCAGTTCGGCATTCAACTGACCAGCGAAGCCGGCAAGGATCTTCGGATCATGAACGACTCAGCCTCGGGCGCAGATCTCGCGATTGAAGATGTCTCGGTCCTTGATGGTGACACGAGCACAGCTGGCGCCCTGTCGTCGACCCTGACCGCAGCGGGTAACACGGGTGCATGGGCTGCAGGAAGCGGAGCCTGGGTAACCGGTCAGGTCATCCTTGACTCCGACCGCTCGTTCGCACTGACGACACAGGTCGACACCGACATCACGACCTCGACCGGAACCTTTGGCGGCCAACTCCAGAGCGTCGACAAGCTCGACATCAGCACCGTCGAATCGTCGAACCGTTCGCTCGCCCTGGTCGATTCGGCCCTGGCAGCCGTCAATACCCAGCGTGCTCGTTACGGCGCCTTGCAATCACGCTTCGAGAACACGATCAGCAATCTGCAGGCCACATCCGAAAACCTCTCGGCCTCGCGTTCGCGGATTCGCGATGCGGACTTCGCCGCGGAAACAGCCAACCTGACCCGGGCACAGATCCTGCAGCAGGCGGGTATCGCGATGCTGTCGCAAGCCAACCAGTTGCCCAACAACGTGCTGAGCCTGCTCCGCTAAATCGGGTAACATGACGGCTTACGGCGCGCCGGCTTAGTGCCGCCGCGCCGTATTGCCTTGAGGAGCCAGACAATGAGCATCCCTACGATCAACCCGGCACCCGCGTTGGCAGTCGCCGCGCCGCAGACTCTGGCACCAAAGTCTGACTCCGGCGCACGGGCGGTCACACAACAGGCAGTCGAACCATCGACGAACGCGGTTCCCATGAACGATGCCGTGCGTGGCGTGCGCGAGGCGCAGCAGGAACCACCCAGCCCGGCGGACCTTCAGCAGGCGCTCAAGGAAGTGCAAACCGCCATAAACGGTGTGGCCAACGACCTGCGTTTCTCGATCGACGAAGACACGGGTCGAACACTCATCAAGATCGTCGATCGCGAGACCGATGAAGTCATCAAGCAGATCCCGTCCGAAGAGCTTTTGCGCATCGCAAAGGCGCTCGACAAGTTTCAGGGTCTGTTGGTGAAACAGGAAGTCTGAAGCAAGGAGTAACGCCATGGCCCTCACCTCAAACGGAGTAGGCTCGGGACTCGACATCAACAGCCTGGTCAGTCAATTGATGACCCTCGAGGCCCGTCCTGCAACGCTGCTCAACAACCGCGAGGCCAGCTTTCAGGCGCGCCTGTCGGCGTTCGGACAG
Source organism: Zoogloeaceae bacterium (assembly GCA_016790005.1). Lineage (GTDB taxonomy): Bacteria > Pseudomonadota > Gammaproteobacteria > Burkholderiales > Rhodocyclaceae > UBA2357. Next base: position 2,552 of record JAEUNS010000411.1, on the reverse strand, counting down.
CTGAAATCGGTGCTTTCGCCGATGCAGACAGCGCTATCCAGCCTGAAGAGCGCAAGCAGTTTTCAGACAATGCGGGCAACCGTCGGTGACGGCACCGTGGCAAGCGCCCTTGCAAGTGCTACTGCAGTAAAGGGCAGTTACTCACTCGAAGTGCAGCAGATTGCGCAGGGGCAGAGAGTGGTGACCAATGCCACCACCGCGCCGAGCGTGGCCGCCGGCACCCTGACATTCAATTTCGGCAGCTACGCAACTGACAACACCGACCCGGACAACCCGGTCACCAGCTTCACCCAGACCAGCTCGCGCACCGTCACGCTCGAGCCCGGCAAAGACAATCTTTCGGACCTGCGTGACGCCATCAACGATGCAAACATCGGCGTGCGCGCCCAAATCGTCAAGAATGGCAGCATCGATCAGCTGATTATTGCGGGCAATGCCGAAGGTAAGAGCGGCGGTTTTCAGATTTCGGGCAGCGGCGGGCTCACGGGTTTCAGCTATGACGCGAGCACCGGCTCGACCAGCACGCTCGACCAACTCGAAAAGGCGCAGGACGCCGTACTCAAGCTTGATGGCATCACCCTGACCCGAACATCGAACTCGCTGACCGACGTCATCGAAGGGGTCACGCTTAACCTGTTGAAGGGCGACCCGGGCAAGCCTACGACGCTGACAGTCGCGCCCGATCGTTCAGCAGTCAAGACGGCCATTGAGAGTCTGGTGAAGGCCTATAACGAGTTCAACACCACCTCGCGCGGACTGACGAACTACAACCCCGAGAACAAGACGGCGGCCATCCTGACCGGCGATGCCACCGCCCGCAGCCTTCAGACCCAGATCCGTAACGCCCTCGGTGCTCCCGTCGTCAGCGGCTCGGGAGGCATATCCACGCTCTCGGAGCTTGGCATTACCTTCAACCGAGACGGCTCGCTGACCCTGGTTTCGTCCAAACTCGATTCAGCACTCAATGATCCGGACAAGAAGGTTGCGGAGTTCTTCACCGGCGTCGATGGCAAAGGCGGACTTGCGAATTCGCTTGCTACAAGGCTGGACGGATTGCTGCGTTCGGGTGGCGTACTCGACTCGCGTACTGACGGCATCAATCGCTCGATCAAGGCGATCGATGAACAGCGTGATCGGCTCAGCATGCGGCTTGAGATGGTTGAAAAGCGCTATCGTGCACAATTCACGGCGCTTGATGCACTGGTGGGAAGTCTCTCTCAGACAAGCACTTACCTCTCGCAACAGCTCGCCAATCTGCCGAAGGTATCCTCTTAGCTAAACCCTGAATCACAGGAGCAAGCAGATGTTTGGCCCCTCTACCAATCGCGCATCGGCCTATGCCAAAGTCGGCATGGAAACCGGTGTCACCAGCGCCGATCCACACAAGCTGATCCTGATGCTGTTCGATGGTGCGCTGTTGTCGATCGCCGGCGCACGGGCGGCGCTCGAGCGCAAGGACATCCCTGCCAAAGGCATGGCGATTTCAAAGGCGATCGAGATCATTGCAAGTGGACTTGACGCGTGTCTTGACCTTGAGGCGGGTGGCGAACTCGCGATGCGTCTATCGGCGCTTTACGAATACATGACCGACCGCCTGTTGTATGCCAACCTGCACAACAATCAGGCCGCACTCGACGAAGTCGCCGGTCTACTTGGTGGCCTGCGAGAAAGCTGGGAGGCGATCGGTCCGCAGGCCCGCAGTGCCGCCCGGGGTTGACGAGGCCCAGCATGAACGCAACCCTGAAAGCCTTCGAAGAGATGGCGCAGATTTCAACCAAGATGGTTGCGGCAGCAGTTGCGAACGACTGGGACGGGCTCACCCAACTCGAAAAATCAATGCTCGAACTGCGCAAGGGTATCGCGATACTCGAGCCGGCTGGAGCGCAACTGCCCGGGCTCGATGCTGCCGAGCAGCAACGCAAGGCCGAACTCATTACCCGCATACTCGAAGATGCCGAAGTGGTGCGCACCCATGTAGATCCGTGGATGGCGAGCACCCGCAAGTTGCTGTCCGACGGTGCGCGCGACCGTGCGGTGCGCAACGCCTACGGAGCGCTTGGGCCCTAGCCGGCCGCTGGCGTGAGTGGCCGGAGCGCCCGCCATGATTCCCTCAGACCTCGCCGCCCGGCTTCGGATGCTGACCGAGGCGAGTTTTTTCGACAGCGAACCGCCCGTCCAGGGCACGGCCAAGATTCGCGAGATTCAGGCGCGGTTGCCGCAACTCTTGCCCGGGCAACAATTCACCGCCACCTTGCAACGCCCACTGCCGGATGGCACTTTTCAGGCGCTTGTCGGCGGCAAAAGCTACACCTTGGCGCTCAACCACTCGGCCAAGGCGGGCGACACGCTCGAACTGGTCGTCACCCGCAACTCACCGAATGCGGTCTTTGCCCAACTCGCCAACCCTGTCGCTGCCGGTGCTGCGGAAGCCAGCCGGCCCAACCTTAGCGCTGCCGGCCGTTTGATCAGCTTTGTACTGACCGGCCAGCCTGCCTCACAGCCGGCCTCGCTGGCCGAGGGCAAACCACTGCTGAACACGCCACCCACGACCA
>JAEUNS010000356.1 GCA_016790005.1 Zoogloeaceae bacterium | reverse complement strand
GCGGGCTGCGGAGTCTCCCAGCGCACCTCGACGCCTTTCAGCACTGGCGACGCGAGTTTGGCGAAGAGCTCATGCATGCGTTCGCCGACTTCGTCCACCGCGCCGATATAGGTGAAGGTGCCGCGACCGCTCTGGGCCGCTTTGCGCATGAAATGGCTGTTGGGTGCCGAACCGATCCCCACCGTAAACAGCCGCGAGTCACCCAGCCCGTTTGCGATCTGGGCGAACAGTGCCGCTTCGTTGCCGACCGCGCCGTCGGTGAGGAACACGATCTGGCGCACCCGCTCGGTATGGGTCGAGCCATCCAGCGCGAGCGCGAGTGCGCCGGCCATCTCGGTGCCGCCGTCGGCCTCGAGCCGGCTCACCCAGGCGAGGGCGCGGCGGGTGGCATCTTCATCGGCATTGCGTGGGGCGTCGAACAGGCGGCGCGCGCTCGATGCGAACGCGATGATGTTGAAGCGGTCCGTGGGCGACAACTGTGTGATTGCAAGCGCCAGCGCCTCGCGCGCTTGCTCGATCGAGGTGCCGTGCATCGAGCCGGAGGTGTCGATGATGAAGATCACCTCGCGCGCCAGCGGCGTGTGATCGGCGTTGAAGGAGGGCGGCACGACCATGAGCAGCGCGTGATCTGTTGTGGTGCCGTGCTCCACGAACAGCGTTGCCGAGGGGGCGTTGCCTGGCGCCAGGGTCCATTCGAGCTCGAAGTCGCGGTCTGCCGGCACCGGGCTGCTGGCCAGCGTGACGATGCGCCGGCTGCTGCCGGGTTGTTCGACATTCACCGAATGGTATTTGCTCTGCAGGCTGCCGATGGCCACGCCGGCTTCGATCTCGACCCGGATTCCGACCGGGTTGATCGGGCCGTCGTCCGGATGGCGCACGGGCGGCGTGATGTGCGTGGCGTCCTCAAACTCGTCGCGCTCGCGTGCCCAGCCGCGTTGCGGTCGGGCGAGCTTGTGCTGCACCGGTTCGCCAGGGCTGTAGCGCGGCGCAACCACCATTGGAAAGCGCAGGCTGTAGCGACCGTGATCGCCGCTGCGGGTGTAGGTAAGGGTATGCTGGTATTCGATGTCGACCCGGATCGATTCGCCCGGCCCGATATTGGCGAGGCTGGTGGTGAAGATGTTGGGGCGTTCCTGCGCGACCAGGGCGGTGCGCTGTCCGGCTTCGCGCGCAGCGGCGTAGGTTTGGGCCGCCTGTTCGCGCGGCTGGATCTCGCCTTCGATTACCCGTTCGCCGATGCGGATATGCAGGCGGTCGACCGCCGCATTCTCCGGCAAGGGAAACACGTAGATACCTTCCTGCCAGTTTTCGCCATCATTGCGAAAGGTCTGCGAAACCCGGGCGCGTGCGAGCGGGCCGGATACGCGGATATCGACCTCGGTGCTCAGTGTCGGCGCAACCACCTCGCCATCCGCGCTGCGAAACACCAGCGTACCGCCGCCGGAGGCATTGGCGTCGCCCGAGGCTAGAAACACCAAGAGGCCGATCGCGAGGTTTGCGCCGATCGCGACCAGCAGCGCGCGAACGAGGTGGAAGACCAGGTGAAGATTGGTGGGGGGCGTGTGTTCGGTGCTTGCGGCCATGTTGCTCTCCGGTGGTTGAGATCGGGCAGGCGCTTTTGTGGCGTCGCCCTCAGATCAGCATTGAACAGGGGCAAAACGGCATGACGCGGTAGCAAAGATGGCGATGCGAGGGCCAAAAGTGGCAGAAAAATGGCATCTGCGCGGTGCGGGCGGGGTGGCCCAGGGGCGGTGGTATAGTCGCGCCGTGTTCAGCTAGCGAACGGAGAGCGGGTGACCCATGGGACGTAGAATCGCGATCGTCGAGGATGAAGAGGCCATCCGCGCCAACTATGCGGAGGCGCTCGCGCGCCAGGGTTACGAGGTGGCGGCACATGCAGACCGGCCGTCGGCGCTGGTGGCGTTTCGGGAGCGTCTGCCCGATCTGGCGATCATCGACATCGGCCTGGGTGACGAGCCCGAAGGCGGCTTTACCCTGTGTGGCGAGCTGCGAGCCCTGTCGGCGCGGGTGCCGATCATCTTTCTCACCGCGCGCGACAGCGATTTCGACGTGGTTTCGGGGCTGCGCCTGGGCGCCGACGACTATCTGACCAAGGACGTCAGCCTGCCCCATCTGCTCGCCCGCATCGCCGCATTATTCCGGCGGGTGGAGGCGCTCACCGAAACGGCCCCGGTAGAAGCCTGTGTGGTGCGCGGCGAGCTCAGCCTCGATACCTTGCGTCTCAGCACCCAGTGGCGCGGCCAGACGGTGGACCTCACCCTGACCGAGTTCTGGATGGTGCACACCCTAGCCCGCACGCCGGGCCATGTGAAGAACCGCGACCAGCTGATGCATGATGCGCGGCTGGTCGACGAGGGCACCATTACCTCGCATGTGAAGCGCATCCGGCGCAAGTTCGCGGCGGTCGACCCGGCGTTCGACCGCATCGACAGCGTGTATGGCATGGGCTACCGCTGGAAGGGCTGATGAGCACCGCCGTGCCCGCGCCGCGCTTCAGATTCGGCCTGCGTGCCCAGCTCGCGCTGCTGGCGCTGCTGCTGTTGGGCTTGCCGTGGATGGGCTACCGCTATGTGCAAGAGATGGAGCGATTCCTGGTCGATGGTCAGCGCCAGGCGCTCGTCGCCACCGCCCGGGCGGTAGCAACTGCGCTGCATGAGCGCCCGGGTCTGATGGCCTTGCGTCCCCAGGCCTTGCCCGAGTCGACGATACCGTTGCTGCCCGGAGAAGAACTGGTCGAAGCCGCGCCGACCGTGCTGCCGCCACTCGAAGTGCCGCTCCCGGTGCCCGAGGTCGAGGCGATTCTGCGCGGTCTGGAGCGCACCACCTCGCGCATTCAGGTGATCAACCGTGACCTGCAACTGGTGGCCCAGGCGGGCAGCCTAGACCCGCCCGACCCGGGCGACATGCCAGACACGCTTGTGGGAAGGCTGTGGCGCAAATTGCTGGGTCGGGTGCTGAGTGCGCCCGGTGCGGCCGAGGACGGCAGCGGCAACGAGGTGAACAATGAACGCGCCGAGGTGTTCGAGGCACTGATGGGGGGCGAGGCTTCGCGGGTGCGCAGGCTCCACAACCCGCCCATCGTCGTCGCGGCGGCGGCGCATCCGGTCTGGAGTGGCGACCGGGTGCTGGGCGTGGTGCGGGTCGAAGAGAGCACCCAGTCGATCGCAAGCTTGCGCAACCAGGCGGTCGAGCGCCTGATCATGCTTACGCTCGGCGGTTTTGTCGTAGCGGCCTTGCTGATTCTGGGCTTTGCTTCGCGGCTGTCGTCGCGCATCCGGCGTTTGCGTGACGAGGCCGAACATGCGGTCGACGGGCGCGGCCGCGTTCGCCAGCTGGCGAGCGCCTCACGCGCGGGCGACGAGATCGGCGATCTGTCACGCAGCTTTCAGGCCTTGCTCGCGCGGCTCGACCAGCATCATGTTTACCTTGAGAGCATGGCCAATCGCCTGTCGCACGAATTGCGCACCCCGATTGCGGTGGTGCGTTCGTCGCTCGAGAATCTGCGCATGGAGGTCGCCGACGCCGCTGCCCAGACTTATCTAGACCGCGCCGACGCCGGCCTGACCCGGCTGTCGCGCATCCTCACCCGCATGAGCGAGGCCACCCGCATGGAGCAGGCGCTGGCGAGCGCTGAGCTCGAACGTTTCGATCTGGCGGTGGTGGTGGCCGAGTGTGTGAATGGCTATCGCATGGCCTATCCGGCGCGCGTATTCGAAAGCAGGCTGCCGCCGTATCCCGTGTATGTAAGCGGTGTGCCCGACCTGGCCGCCCAGATGCTCGACAAACTGGTCGATAACGCCGCCGATTTTGCCACCCCGGGCACCCCCATCCGCATAGAACTCGGCTTTCAGACCACGACCGCAATCCTGTCGGTCAGCAACACCGGCCCAATGTTGCCGGACGAACTCGAAGGCCGCCTGTTCGAATCGATGGTGAGCGCTCGTGTCCGCGATGCAGCCGGTGACCCGCACCTGGGTCTCGGCCTGTATGTGGCACGGATGATTGCGCGTTTTCATGGCGGCAGCCTCCAGGCCGAAAACCTGCCCGATGGCTCGGGTGTGCGCTTTGGCGCGCAGTTGCGGCTCAGCAGCAGCGTTTAGCGCGTTGGCGGGCAGTGCGTGTTGCTTTATGCTTGCCACGCGTTTCTGGCGATCCAC
>JAEUNS010000042.1 GCA_016790005.1 Zoogloeaceae bacterium | reverse complement strand
TCACGATGTCGTCGAAGCGATCGATATCGATGACCATGGCCGAGATTCCGCCCTCGTGCTGACGCGCAGCGGCTAGCTCCTGCGCACCCTGCCAGTTGAGCTGCGACTCGCTCATAATCGAGCTGATCGCGTCGGCACCCTGTTGCTGGGCCAACGCTGCACGGCTTTCTTCGAGATCGCGCCGAGTCTGGGCGAGTCGGGACATCGAGTCCAGGCGTGCCAGCAACTCGGTGGTACTGATGCCTTTGGTGATGAAATCGTCGGCACCGAGCAGGCGCGCCTTTTCACGCGCGGCATCGTCTTCGTCGCCCGAGATCACGATCACCGGAATATGCTGAAGCCGCGGCAGTTTGGAGCTGCGAATGCGCTCAAGAAGGCCGTAGCCGTCGAGTTGTGGCATGCCAATATCGGTGAGCACGACCTCGACAGACGGATCGACCACCAATGCCTGCCAGCCGGCCTCGCCATCGGCCTCTTCACGAAACTCGAAGCGTCCGCGGATGTGCTTGATGATCGACGCCCGCACCATACGCGAATCGTCGATGATCAACACCTTGGGTGCTGCTCGCGGTGCCTCGTCGCTCATGGTTGACGCGGCCCGTCGATCAGTCGGCAACTCGTACGACGGTGCGACCTTTTACCGTCCCCTGTATGAAGGCATCGAAAGCACCGGGCAATTCGTCGAACGTGATCGTGCGGGTGACCGCGGCGAGATGGCGCGGCTTGAGATCGGTGGCAAGCCGGTCCCACACCCGCTGTCGGGTCGGGAACCCCATGTAGCCCGAATCGATGCCCAGCAGGCTCACGCCACGCAGGATGAACGGAAACACGGTGGTGTTGATGTTGAAACTCGCGGCATTGCCAATGCTGGCAACGACCCCCGCCTGTTTCATGGTGGCAAGCACCCAGTGCAGGATCTGGCCTCCCACATTGTCGACCGCCCCTGCCCATTCGCCCGCCTCGAGCGGTCGAACCTTGTCGAAATCGATACTCGAGCGCAGCCGGATATCGCTCGCACCCAACATCTTGAGGTAGTCGCCCTCGGATGCCTTGCCGGTCAGAGCCACCGTGTGATAACCGAGTCGCGACAACATGTCGATGGCCAGGCCACCCACGCCGCCGGTCGCACCCGTGACCACAACCGGCCCGCCAGCGGGCGTGAGGCCGTTGTCTTCCATGCGCACGATACCGAGCGCGGCGGTGAAACCGGCCGTACCGAGCGCCATGGCTTCGAACAGATCGAGCCCGTCAGGCAGAGCCACGACCCAGGCTGCAGGTACGCGGGCATATTCGGCATAGCCACCATGATGGGCAACGCCGATGTCGAAACTGGTGGCGATGACCTTGTCGCCCGCGCGAAACCGCGAATCGCTGCTTTCGACCACCTCGCCGGACATGTCGATGCCGCCAGCACAGGGAAAGCGGCGTATGATCTTCCCGACGCCGGTCGCCGCGAGCGCGTCCTTGTAGTTGATGCTCGAGTAATGGACCCGGATCAAAACCTCGCCAGCATCGAGCTGGTCCATCGTCATCGACGCCAGGCCGGACGTCACCTTGCGATTTTCGTCCTGGTTGATAACAAGAGCCTTGAAGGGGGCATTCACGTGCGCGTCTCCTGGTTGTTCACGTACCGATTTGTTTGCGACCTTCGATCTGACAGCGATTATAGCGAAATCCCGCCCTTAGACCCGGCAAAGTCTAGGGGCAGGCGGACCGTTGGCCGGGACGCCAGGCCAGGAGGTTGACCCGACCATGTCCAAAATGCTCGATTCACCGCTTCGCTCGGTCGAGGAGTATGTCGAATTCTTCTCGCAGCAGGATATTCCGGCACTGCGGCACACGGTGCGCACGCTGGCCGCGCTGCGCGAGGAGGAGGAATCGGTCAACGGCCGTCACCTGGCCGGCATCGTCATGGGTGACCCGCTGATGACGATAAAGCTGCTGGTTCATCTCCAAACTCACCGCAGCCTTTCGCAGAACCATGACGTCACGACCGTCGATCGCGTGATCATGATGATGGGCATAAGCCCGTTCCTGAAGACCTTCGAGAACCTTCCAACTCTCGAAGACTGGCTCTCGGCGCATCCGCGCGCGCTCCTGGGCGCACTCAAGGTCATCGCGCGCGCACGCTCTGCGGCGCGATTCGCGCGTGACTGGGCGATCGCACGGCGCGATGTCGATGTCGATGAGATTACCGTAGCCGCATTGTTGCGCGAGGCGACCGAAATCGCATGCTGGACCTTTGCGCCGGAGCTGACGCAACGGATTCGCAACATGCAAGAGATGGACCCCCGGCTGCGCAGCACAGTGGCGCAGAAGGTTGTATTAGGCGTCACGCAGCGCGAGATCCAGCTGGGACTGATCAAGGCTTGGGAATTGCCCGAGCTCTTGACCACCTTGCTGGACGAGGCCCACGCCCATAATCCGCGCGTGCGCAATGTGCAGCTCGCCAGCGAATTTGCCCGTCATCTGGCCAACGGCTGGGACGATCCGGCCCTGATGGACGACGTCGCCGAGATAGAGCGTTTGCTGCGTATCGGTCGCGAACCCTTGCTGAAACGTCTGGGCACCCCACCCGAGCACATGCAACGCTTCATCCATCCTGCCGACGACGCAGATCCCGAGAACCCTGCCTGAGCGCTTGTGCGGCAAGCTTCACGAAGCTTGCACCGCCCGCCGGTAAAGGTGAGCCGCACCGGCATTGCGTATATCATGCGGCGAAATCCGACCCGAGGGGCACGCATGACTATCTCGACCGCACTCATGCTGGGCGCATTGGTTTTGGCGCTGCTCTACACAGTGATGATCTACAACGGTCTCGTGGGGCTCAAGCATACGGTCGCCAAGGCCTGGTCTAACATCGACGTACTGCTCAAACAGCGTCATGACGAACTGCCCAAGCTGGTGGAGGTATGCCGCCAGTACAAGGCCTTCGAGCAGGAAACCCTGGTGCGGGTGACCGAGGCGCGCGCCAGGGTTTCGCAGGCGCGCGAAGCGCACGACCTGCCAAGGCTGGGTCGTGCAGAAGACGCACTGCGGGCCGGCCTGGGGCAGATCTTCGCAGTCATGGAGGCCTATCCCGAGCTCAAGGCCAACGAGCATTTCATGCAACTGCAAACCCGTATCACCGCGCTCGAGAACGCGATCGCCGACCGGCGCGAGTGGTACAACGAGGCGGTGAATGTGCTGAACATCCGCGTCGAGCAGTTTCCCGACCTGATCATTGCGCGCCTATTCGGCTTTGCACGCGGCACCCTGCTGGTATTCTCGAGCGTGGAAAGGGCCAACGTCGATCTGAAGACACTGTTCTCGGGCAACTGAACCGGCCCCATCACGACTCGACCGATGCTCGTCGAACTCAAGCGCGACGTCGCGAATATCGCCCTGCCGGCGATCCAGCTCTGCAGCGTGATGTTTATCATCGCAAACGACCGCGGCTGGGGCAGCATGGTAGGCTTGACCCTGCTCATGGCGACCGGTCTCTATGGCTGGGGCCGTTCGATACGGCATGCGCGCCTGATTCTGGACACTCCGACCGCGCGGGTGGCCTCGGCCGCTCAGGGCTATGCCGAGTTGCGCGGCAGAGGCCGCAAGCTCGACGGCTCCCCCCTGCTCTCGCCGGTCAATTACCTGCCGGTACTCTGGTACAAGGTCGTCACCCAACGCAAGACCAGCGGCGGCAAGTGGGAGCAGGTGGGGTCGGTCACGTCGGACGCTTCGTTTCTGCTCGATGACGGTACGGGGCTATGCGCCGTCGACCCGGTCGGGGCCGAAATGCTGGTGCGCCGCAAGGATGTCTTCACCCAGGGCGAGTTGCGCCAGATCCAATGGTCGTTGATCGAATCGGAACGGATCTATGTGATCGGCGAGTTCGCGACGCTGGGTAGCATCCAGCCCGATTTCGATACCCATGCCCAGGTGGGGGCCTTGCTCACCGAGTGGAAACGCACACCTGACGAACTGCTCGCCCGCTTCGATCTGGACGGAAACGGCACGCTCGACCTCAAGGAATGGGAACTCGCGCGCGCGCAGGCCCGGCGCGAGGTTTTGAAGGCCCAGGCCAACCTGCTAGAGGCACCGGAGCTTCATGTGATGCGCAAGCCGGCCAAGCGCTTGTACCTCATCTCTGATCTCGACCCGGCCACCATCGCACGCCATTACCGCGGCTGGGCTGCGCTGCATGCGGCGATCTTTCTCGGTGCTGTGGCCGCTACAGCCTGGTTCTGGCAGATCGGTGTACTTGCAAACTGACGCGCTCAGTTGCCGGCGGCGCGTGTCTCCAGCACCTCCCAGCGCGCCATGGCCTTAAGAAGCTCGCCCTCGATGGCGTCCAGACGTAGCTTGATGCGGGAGATCTCGTCTGGTGCCTGTTGATAGAGCGCCGGGTCGCCAAGCCGCGCATGCAGGGCGGCCTGTTCGGCCTCCAGCGCAGAGATGCGGTCGGGCAGCCCCTCGAGCTCGCGTTTTTCGTTGAACGACAGCTTGGCTGACTTTGCCGGCGGCGCTTTAGGGGGCGAACCAGCAAGCGCGGCAAGCGGTGTGGTCGGGGCGGATTTTCGCTCGGCCACGCGCGCATCCTGCACCCGACGCCATTCGGCATAACCGCCGGCATACTCGCCCCAGTGCCCGTCCCCCTCCGCTGCGATCACCTGGGTCACGACATTGTCGAGAAAGGCGCGGTCATGGCTGACCAGGAACAAGGTGCCATCGTAGGATGAAAGCAATTCTTCGAGGAGGTCGAGCGTCTCGATGTCGAGATCGTTGGTCGGCTCGTCGAGCACCATCACGTTGGCCGGCCGCGCGAACAGCCTCGCCAGCAAGAGCCGATTGCGCTCCCCGCCCGAGAGGGACTTGACCGGCGAACGGGCACGCTCGGGTGCAAACAGAAAGTCTTCCAGATAGCCGATCACATGCTTCTTTTCACCGCCGATCTCGATGAAGTCCGAGCCGGGGCTGATGACCTGGGTCAGCGGCAGCTCTGGATCGAGCTGGGCACGTAACTGATCAAAATAGGCGACGGACTGGCGCGTGCCGCGACGCACCACGCCCGAGTCCGGCTCGAGCTCACCCAGGATGAGCTTCAGCAAGGTAGTCTTGCCCGAGCCATTCGGCCCGATCAGACCCACGCGGTCACCGCGCAGGATTCTGGTCGAAAAATCACGCACGACGACCCTGTCGCCGAAATGTTTGCTGACCGCCTGTAGCTCGGCCACCATTTGCCCGCTCTGCTCGCCCCGGTCGACCGCGAGCCGGACATCGCCCAGGCGGTCACGCCGTGCTGCCCGCTCGCGACGCAGGGCTTCGAGACGGCGCACCCGCCCTTCGTTGCGCGTTCTGCGGGCCTCGATCCCCTTGCGGATCCACACTTCTTCCTGCGCCAACACCTTGTCGAAGCGCGCCGCAGCCTTGCCCTCGGCTTCGAGCTCTTCCGCCTTGCGCCGCTGGTAGTCCGCATAGCGCCCGGGATAACTCGCAAGCCGGCCACGATCGAGCTCCACGATGCGGGTCGCGATGCTGTCGAGAAACACCCGGTCATGGGTAATCACCACCACGGCTCCGCGAAAGTCGCGAATCATGGTTTCGAGCCAGATGATGCCGTCGAGGTCGAGATGGTTGGTCGGCTCGTCGAGCAGCAACAACTCGGGATCCGACACCAGCGCCCGCGCGAGCGCCACCCGCTTGATGCCGCCGCCCGAAAGACTCGATACCAGCGCCCCGCCATCGATGCCGAGACGCAGCAAAACCTCTTCGACACGTTGATTCAGACGCCACGCATCGGCTGCCTCAACCGCATGCTGCAACGCATCAAGACGTGCGAGCGCCGGCTCGGAGGCCGCCTCGCTGACGGCGACCATGGCCGCATGGTAATCGACCAGCAAGGTGGCGGCAGCGCCCAGGCCGTCGGCCACGGTTGCGAAAACATCGCGATCGAGGGCAAAATCCGCCTCCTGCGGGACGTAGGCGATCCTCAATCCCGACTGCCTCCACACTGAACCATCATCCAGGCTCGCAAGTCCGACCATGGCTTTCAGCAGGCTGGACTTACCGGAGCCGTTGCGCCCGATCAGGGCTACACGCTCGCCCAGATCGAGCTGAAAATCCGAGTGATCAAGCAGGTCGACGTGCCCAAAGGCGAGGCAGGCATTTTCTACGGTCAGGATGGGCATCGCGGTTTCGCATCATCAAAGGTTCAAGGCGAGATTCTACCGGGCTGTTACCATGGCGGGCAGATTTGGCGTTGTGCATCGCATCATTTCAGGAATTGACGCACAGCCGCGAGCGAGGAAGCATGGAAGAAATACTTGAACAAATGGGTGAAGCGGGTCATGACGAGGTGCACCTGTGGGTAGCGCTCGTCAATCGCCTCAGGCCACCACCGAACCGGGTAAGTGAGAAAGGTAGTAGCGAGTTCGCTGCCCTCGCAAGGCTGCTTGAGGAACGCAAGGATTTGCGCATGCGCCTGCGCCAGTCGCTGATCAGCGAGTTTCACAAGCGCAAGGTGGTATCGCTATACGTCTCGTCGGGCCTACTGCCTTCGACCGGCTTCTTTTCCGAAACCGCACGGCGCATCTCGGGGCGCCTGTTGCCCGAGGTAATCGATTCAAGCTACATGAAAGGCGTGTTGAGCGTCGTCTTTCATCGGGTCGACGACGAAGTTTGGGTGAACACGATCTCCGACGAGGACTGGATCGCCTTCATCAACCTGATTTTCGCCAATAACGACAGCGACGCGCCTGGCGTAGCAAGCGACGAGGTTCCCGGGCCGGTACTGGAGTTGATCGAGGCGCTGCGGATCCTGTCGTATCAGGTGTGCTCAATCGGGCTCGACCCCGAACTCGTTCGCATCGACCCCACCCTGGAGGAGCATGAATCACCCTTCATGGCGCAGAACGCCGAGTTGGTGAGCTACCTGGGGCACTACAAGGCGTGGTGGCACAATCGCAAGACCAGCGTCGTGGATGAGAAGCACCTCACCGTAATGCTCGACCAGTGCCGCGACGTGGTCCTCAGGATTCGACGCCGGGCGGCCAAACTGGGCACCAGCTTGTCGCTCACCTTCAAACTTGAACGCTTGCAGCAACACCTTGACCGGGTCACCGTAATCCTGCGACTGTTGATCCGGCTGCGCGAAGGACGCACAGTACCGTCGATAGCGGCTGATATCACCCATCTGGCAAAGACGGTGATCCATGCCGAGTGCCGCAAGAACAAGTTGTCCGATTACTGGGGCAAGAATCTCGAACTGCTCTCGCTGCGCATGACCGAGAGCGCGAGCCGAACGGGGGAGCGCTACATCGCGTCGAGCCGATCCGAGCATTTGGGCATTCTCAGATCGGCCGCGCTGGGCGGCCTGATCATTGCGCTGATGGCTGCGCTAAAACTGGTGCTGGGTTGGCAGGGTTTCGCGCCGCTCAACGCGGCTCTGGCGTTTTGCCTGAACTACGGCATCGGATTCGCGCTGATCCATGTGCTGGGTGGCACGGTGGCGACAAAACAGCCTGCGATGACTGCCAACGCCATTGCCGCCTCCATCGGCGAGGCAAAGGGCAAGCATCGCAACCTCGACAACCTGGTCGAACTGATCGTGCGCACCATTCGCAGCCAGATCGCAGCCATCGTCGGTAACGTCGGGGTTGCAATCCCGACTGCGATGTTGCTCTCACTGATCGTTTTCTGGGGTAGCGGCTCGCATTTTCTGACCCCCGCGGAATCGATGCGAATGCTCGAAGGCGTAGACCCCTTGGGTGGCACGGTGCTGTTTGCCGCTATTGCCGGACTCTGCTTGTTCTTGTCTGGTCTGATCGCGGGTTACTACGACAATCTTTCATCCTATGGCCGGATTCCGCAGCGATTGCTGCAGTTGCGCTGGCCCCGCCGGGTGTTCGGCGAGGCGCGCATGCAACGCGTTTCGGTTTATGTGGAACGGAATCTGGGGGCACTTGCGGGCAATTTCTTCTTTGGTTTCTTGCTGGGTGGTGTCACAGCGCTCGGCGTACTGTTCGGCTTGCCACTGGACATCAGACATATCGCGTTTTCGTCCGCTTATGTCGGCTACGCAATCGTCGGGCTCGACTTCGCGATTCCGCTGCAGCTTGCGCTACTGTCTGCGGCGGGCATCGTCCTGATCGGCCTCACCAACCTGTCGGTAAGTTTTGCGTTGACGCTCACGGTTGCAATGCGTGCGCGCCGAATCACCTTTGCCCAGGGGCAGGATCTGGTCCACCTGCTCCTGAAGCGCTTCTTGCGCCGACCGCATGATTTCCTGTTCTCGCCCCGCTTCGACAACACTGCCCTTGCAAACACCACCAGCCAGGCAGACAAGCACCACAATCGCAGCAACGGCGG
>JAEUNS010000397.1 GCA_016790005.1 Zoogloeaceae bacterium | reverse complement strand
TGGCGGTCGAAGATGCCGCATACGACCCGAAGAAGGCGGTGCTGGCCGCGCGCAAGCTGATCGAACGCGACGACGTTTTTGCCTTCCTGGCCAACATGGGCACTCCGGTGGTGATGGCGACGATGCCGCTGATTATCGAGGCCGGCCGTCCCCACCTGTTTCCGTTCTCGCCGCATGAGTCAACTTATCTGCCGCTCGAGCCGCTCAAGTTCCAGATGTTCGCGCCCTACCAGGACTACATGAATGCTGCGGTCCGCCACATGCTCGCGACCGGGTCTTATGCGCGCGCCTGCCTTCTTTATCAGGACGATGACTACGGCCTCGAGGTGATGAAGGGTGTCGAGGCCGGGTTGGCTGCCAGCGGCACTGCGTTGGTCGAGAAAACCAGCTACAAGCGCGGCGCGACCGATCTCTCGAGCCAGATCGCCCGTTTGCGCAAGGCCGAATGTGACTTGGTGGTGCTGGCGACGGTGGTGCGCGAAACCGTGGCGGCGATGAGCGAGGCGCGCAAGCTCGGCTGGAACGTCGACATGTTGGTGACCGCGTCCGGATATTCCGCCCAGACCCATGAACTCGGCGGTGAGGCGGTCGAAGGTTTGTATGGCGTGGCGGTGCTGCCCCACCCCTATTCAGAAACCGCCGGCCCCGAGCTTGCTGCCTGGATAGATCGTTATAAAGTGCGCTTCGGTGTGGCACCCAATGTGTGGGGTGCGATGGGCTACACGATCGCCGATCTGTTCGTGCAGGCCGCGTTGCTCGCCGGGCCGGAACTGACTGTCGAAGCCTTTGTCTCTGCTCTCGAGACCCTGCACACCGATCGCGACTTTTTCGGTGGTCCGGCGTATCGTTTCAGTGCCCAGGATCATCTCGGTAACCGCCAGGGTCGGCTCGCGCAGGTGCGTGGTGGGCGCTGGGAGATCATCACCGATTACCTCGACTAGCGCCGGAGTCCGATGACATCACCCCCGCAATCCGCAATTCCGGCCACCATTGCCGTAGCCTTCACCGGGGCATCCGGAATGCCTTACGGTGTGCGTCTGGTGGAATGCCTGCTCGGCGCAGGCAAGAATGTATGGCTGCTCTATTCGCAGGTTGCTCAGATCGTCGCCCGCCAGGAGATGGATCTCGAACTGCCCTCACGCCCGGTCGAGGTCGAGGCACAGCTTTCGCGGCGGTTCGACGCCAGGGCAGGGCAGTTGCGCGTGTTCGGGCGCGAGGAATGGTTCGCGCCGCTCGCATCCGGGTCGAACCCGGCCGATGCGATGGTGGTATGCCCCTGCACCATGGGCACGCTTGCGGCGATCGCCGCGGGGCTGTCGCAGAATCTCATCGAGCGGGCTGCCGACGTGGCGATCAAGGAAGGGCGCAAGCTGGTGCTGGTGCCGCGCGAAACGCCGTTCTCACCCATTCATCTCGAGAACATGCTCAGGCTGGCGCGCCTCGGGGTGGTGATCCTGCCGCCCAGCCCGGGGTTTTACACCCGCCCGGAGACGGTGCAGGACATGGTCGATTTCGTGGTCGCGAGGATTCTCGACCAGTTGCAGGTGCCGCATGAGCTGATGCGGCGCTGGGGTAATCCAGATACCAGAGGCGCCGAGTCATGAGCGATCGCGAAAACCTGTTGCCGATCTTCCCGTTGCAGACGGTGTTGTTTCCCGGTGGCATGTTGCCGCTGCGAATCTTTGAAGCGCGTTACATGGACATGGTCACCCGATGCCTGCGTGAAGATTCAGTATTCGGCGTCAACCTCATCGCCGAGGGCCTCGAGGTTGGTCTTCCGGCCATACCGCATTCGATCGGCGTGAGTGCGCGCATCACCGAATGCGACATGGCCCAGCCCGGCGTGCTGCATGTGGTCACGCGGGGCGAGCGGCGCTATCGCATTCATCGCACCGAAACCGGTGAGAATGGTCTTTTGCTCGGCGAGGTCGAGTGGCTGCCAGAACTGGTTGAGCAGCCGCTCGACGGCGAGTACGAGACGCTGGTCGCGCTGCTCGCAGCCATCATGGACGATGTCGGCCCGGCGCATTTTCCGTCCCCGCACCGACTCGACGAGGCCGGATGGGTGGGCATGCGGCTCGCCAGCGTGTTGCCGCTCGAACTGTCTACCCGGCAGTCGCTGCTCGAGCTAGACGACCCCTTGCTGCGGCTCGAAGTCCTGCGCGATTATCTGGCTACCCAGGGGCTGGGCGGTAACTGATGCGGCCATCCGGCCACAGCGACTTTCAAGTTAATGTTCATTCCGGCAATTCGAGTTGCAGGCCGGTGTGAGCGGCGGCAAGGTTTTCGAGAATCCGCCTGATCGGGGTGGGCAGGGCCGCGCCCTCGAGTTGGTCGGCCGCGAGCCATACGAGTGCGGGATCATGCAATTGCCCGCCCGCCCCGGCAGCGTCGAGCCGCACCGGCAGCAGATCGAGGCTGAAATGGGTGAACACATGGCGCAAGGCCGGCAGCAGGGTCACGCTGGTGGCGGTGAGGCCAAAGCGGCAGCCTAGCCAAGCGCGTGCATCAATGCCCTCGTCGCTTATCTCGGGCAGGCTCAGCAGGCCGCCCCAGATTCCGGCAGGCGGGCGCTTTTCGAGCAATATCCTGCCGTCCGAACAGATCACCGCAACCCGCAGCCGCCGGTGCGGAATCGCTTTGCGTGGTCTGGGGGCAGGCAGTTCGCCAATCCGGCCGTCCCGCCGCGCCACGCAGCCTGCGGCAAACGGGCAGCGTTCGCAGGCCGGGCGGCCGCGGGTGCATAGGGTTGCACCGAGATCCATCTGGGCCTGGATGTAGGTGGCGATGCCGGTTTCGGGCAGCAAGGATTCGGCCAGCACCCAAAGGCGATTTTCGACCGATTTCTCCCCCGGAAAACCTTCGATACCGAAGATCCGGCACAACACCCGCTTGACGTTGCCGTCCAGAATCGCAACCCGTTGATCGAACGCGAACGCCGCAATCGCTGCGGCGGTAGAGCGACCGATCCCCGGCAGGGTCGCGATCTCGAGCGCGCTTGGCGGAAAGCGCCCGCCGTGTTGTTCAACCAGCGCACGGGCGGCCTTATGGAGGTTGCGCGCCCGGGCGTAATAGCCCAGCCCGCTCCAGAGTCCCAGAACTTCGTTGATGTCAGCGTCTGCGAGAGACGTAAGGTCGGGAAAGCGCTCGAGAAAACGGGCATAGTAGGGAATCACCGAATCCACCTGGGTTTGCTGGAGCATGATCTCCGACAGCCAGATGCGATAGGGATCACGGGTGTTCTGCCAGGGCAGGTCATGGCGGCCGTGGGCCGCATGCCAGGTTTGCAGGGTGTGAGCGAATTCGGACATGCCGCGCATTATCGCGGAATCCATCCCCCCTTGCTGCTGCCGACATGCCAAGGCGGTCGACGTGGTGGAGCTTCGCGGCGATAATCGCGTTTTCAATCAATCACGAGCCTGCTGCGCCTTGTGCGCCACGAGAGCTTCGAACCGGTACCCCACATCCCATGTCACAGCCGCCGATCACCCACCAGGAATTCACCCGCGCCTTTCGCGACACGCTCGGCATGTTTGCGACCGGCATTGCGGTGCTTGCGACCCGCGCGCCCAATGGCGACCCGATCGGGTTGACCGTCAACTCGTTCAACTCGGTGTCGCTCGATCCGCCGCTGATCGTCTGGAGCATGTCGCTGCACCTGCCCAGCCTGGCGGTGTTCGAAAATTGCGAGTATTACTCGGTGAACGTTTTGTCGTCAGACCAGCAACATCTGTCGCAGACTTTTGCCTCGCGCGCCGACGACAAGTTTGCCGGGCTCGAGATCGATGACGGACTATACGGCGTGCCGCTGCTGCGCCACTGCTGCGCCCGCTTCGAGTGTCGCAACACGGTGCGCCATCAAGGCGGTGATCATCTGGTGTTCATTTCGGAGGTCGTGCGTTTCGAGCGGGAGGATCGTTCGCCGCTGATCTTTCATGCCGGCGCCTATCGCACGCTCGCCCCGCTTTGACACACAGCAGAATGACGAGAGATCGATGAACCGGGAACAACGGCGCTTTCAAGGTCAAGCTTGAACCGTGAAAGCCTGCATATGTGGAGCGGGTGATGGGAATCGAACCCACGTATGCAGCTTGGGAAGCTGCCGTTCTACCATTGAACTACACCCGCCGAACCCGGCCAGTCGCTTTCGCGAGCCACGCATTCTAAACAGCGGCGGGCATACATGCAATTGCCGCGTGTTTGATCGCGTCTTGGCGTCGAAGGTGTGCAGCCTTTCAGAAATCATCAAGCAAGCAGACACATGAGCGAAACCACCCCAGCTTCGACCGAGCCAGACAAACGCGATCGCTTCAGCGACGAGCGTATCCACGACCCCGAGCAACGTTTTTCGAGCCGCTCGATTCGAAGCTTCGTGCTGCGCCAGGGCCGCATGACCGTTGCCCAGCAGCGCTACCTCGACGAGATGATGCCGTTAATCGGCCTGCCTTACCGCATCGCGCCACTCGACCTTGATCCAGTTTTTGGCCGGAGCGCCCCGAGAATAGTCGAGATCGGCTTCGGCATGGGCGAGACCACCGCGCGTATCGCCGCGGCCGTGCCCGGCAGCGACTTTGTCGCGATCGAGGTGCATGGGCCGGGTGTCGGCAACCTGTGCAAGCTGGTGGCGGAGGCGCATCTCGAGAATGTGCGGATCATGCAGCATGACGCCGTCGAAGTGCTGCGCGACATGATTCCCGCGGGCACGCTGGCCGGGGTGCATGTATTCTTCCCCGATCCGTGGCACAAGAAACGCCACCACAAGCGCCGTATCATCCAGCCGGACTTCGTTGCACTGATCGCATCGCGGCTCGCACCGGGCGGCTATCTGCACTGTGCCACCGACTGGGAGGAATACGCTCATTGGATGCTCGAGGTACTCACGGCCGAACCCATGCTCGAGAACACCGCCGACGGCTTTGCGCCGCGCCCCGACTACCGTCCGCTGACCAAGTTCGAGAACCGCGGCCTGCGACTCGGGCACGGCGTCTGGGACCTGGTGTTTCGGCGCCGGCCCCAATAGGAGAGCAACATCATGATCACTGGCCTGTTCAGGTTTATTGGCAGGGTCTTCATCTATTTCTGGCACGCCCTGAACGGACTGCGTCGGCTCGTGTTCAACCTGGTGTTCGTGCTGCTGGTCGCGGCCGCGATCGCGATGCTGATGCGTCCGGAGCCGCCACTACCGGCAAGTGCCGCGTTGGTGCTCGCGCCGACCGGCGTTCTGGTGGAGCAACGCGAGATCGAGGACCCGTTGTCGCTGCTGCGCGCAGGCGGAACGCCCGACCCGCAGACATCGCTATCCGACCTGACCGAGGCCATCGAGGCTGCGCGGCTGGATGATCGCATCAAGGTGCTGGTGATCGAAGCGGACAGTCTGGACGGGGCGGGGCTGTCAAAACTGGCTGAACTTCGGGCCGCGATCGAAACCTTCAAGGCCAGTGGCAAGCCGGTGCTGGCGCGCGGCGAGCGCTTTACCCAGGGCCAGTACTATCTCGCGAGCGTCGCCGACCAGGTGCACCTTTCGCCGGATGGCTTTGTGCTGGTCATGGGGCTCTCGCGCTATGTGAGCTATTTCAAGGGTGCGCTCGACAAGTTGGGCATCAAGATGCATGTGTTCAGGGTGGGTGAGTTCAAGTCGTTCAGCGAACCCTTCACCCGCACCGACATGTCGGACGAAGACAGGGCCAATTCGCGCGATCTCCTCGATGGTTTGTGGAATGTGTTTCGTAACGACATCTCGGCGAGTCGCAAGGTCACACTCGATGTGCTCGACAACTACGTCATCGATTACGGTGCTGCGCTTGCGGCCAGTGGTGGCGATGCCGCACTGGCTGCCCAACGCACCGGACTGGTCGACCGGCTCAGCACCCGCGACGAGTGGGCTGCAATGCTCAAGGAACGGGTCGGCACGGACGAAGACGGTGACTTCAACCAGGTGTCGGTCGACGACTATCTTGCTTACACCCGAAAGATGGCAACGCCCGCAGCTGACAAGATCGCGGTACTGGTGGCCCAAGGCGCCATCGTCGATGGCACCAGCGGCACCGGCTCGGTCGGCGGCGATTCATTCGCCGAGCTGATCCGCGAGGCGCGTGAAGACGACACCGTCAAGGCCCTGGTGGTGCGCATCGACAGCCCCGGCGGCAGCGCGTTCGCATCGGAGGTGATCAGGCGCGAACTCGAGATCACCCGCAAGGCCGGCAAACCGGTGGTCGCGTCGATGAGCTCCACCGCTGCCTCGGGTGGCTACTGGATCGCCGCCGGTGCGGATGAAATCTGGGCCCATCCGGCTACCCTCACCGGCTCGATCGGAATCTTCGCGATGATCCCCGAAGTCGCCGAGCCGCTGAATCGCCTGGGTGTGACCGTCGACGGCGTCAGCACCGGGCCATTGGCCGGCGCGTTCGACCCGCGTCGCCCGCTCGATGATTCCGCCGCCAAGGCGATGCAGATCGGCATCGAGCACGGCTATCGGCGCTTTCTGAAGACGGTGGGTGACGCCCGCAAGATGAGTGCCGAAGAGGTCGACCTGATCGCCCGCGGCCGCGTATGGACCGGCGAAGCCGCCGAGAAGCTGGGGTTGGTCGACGGGCTGGGTGGCCTCGATGCCGCGATCAAGGCCACCGCAACCCGCGCCGGCTTGAGCGACTACGAGGTGGTGTGGTCCGAAACCGGTCTGTCGACGGCCCAGCGCCTGATGCGCCGCCTGAGCGACATGAGCGGCATCGAACTGGCGGTGCCCGCCACCCGGCCCTCGCCGATCGAGCAGGTGATTGCCGGACTGCAGGCCGAACTGGACGCCCTGGCAGTCTGGAACGACCCGCGCCATCTGTATGTGCATTGTCTGTGCGAAGCGCCGTAACGGCGTTGGGGCTCACCAAAAAGGCAGAAAAGGGTCAGACCACTATCTCTTCCCTCAAAGGGCTTGGTCGGCATGATTGAGATGCGCTGGGTACAGTGCGCCGCTGCTCGTCTGGCCGGGTTTTTGCCGAACCAGCAGCACGTCAATGGCCGCGAACGTCTGCGCGCGGCCTTCGGCGCCTTGCTCGGCATTCTGGCCACGACGCTGCTCGGCTACTTTTTTACCGACGGCGACGCGCTGCTGCCGTGGATCATCGCGCCGATGGGCGCTTCGGCGGTGCTGCTGTTCGCAGTGCCGGCGAGTCCGCTGGCCCAGCCGTGGGCGATGCTCGGTGGCAACCTGATGGCGGCGGTGATCGGGGTGGCCTGCGCCCGTGGTTTTCCCGATGCGACGATGGCCGCCGCTGTGGCGGTTTCAGCGGCGATTGGACTGATGTTCTTGCTGCGCTGCATCCATCCCCCTGCCGGCGCGGTGGCATTGACTGCGGTCGTTGGTGGTCCGGCGATCGAGCGGCTCGGCTATGGCTTCGTGTTCTATCCGGTGCTGGTGAATTCACTCTGCCTGCTGTTGCTGGCGATCCTCTACAACCGTGCCACCGGGCGCGAGTACCCGCAGCGCAAGGCGGTGATCGCCGCCGCCGCGGCGCCCGGTACGCAGCCCGCAAAACCTTCCGGGCTGGCGGACGAAGATCTGGATGCAGTGCTCGACGAGTACAACCAGGTGCTCGACATCAGCCGCGAGGACTTGCGCGACCTGTTCCTGCGTGCCGAGGTCCATGCCTATCGGCGCCGCTTCGGCACCGTGCGCTGCGCCGAGGTCATGACCCGTGGGGTGGTGGCAGTCGAGTACGGTACCTTGCTCGAAGAAGCATGGACGCTGATGCGCCGCCACCGGATAAAGGCCCTCCCGGTGGTCGACCGGGCGCGGCGGGTGGTGGGGATATTGACCTGGGCGGACTTCATGCGCAGTGCCGATCTGGATGGATACCGCAGCCTGGACGCGCAGTTGCGACGCTTCATCCGGCGCAGCGGCCGCACGCATGGCGACAAGGCCGAGGTGGTGGGCCAGATCATGAGCACGCCGGCGCAGACTGCGGTGGAGACCACCCCGGTGGTGACATTGATCGCGCTGCTAGGCGGAGCCGGCCACAGCCACATTCCGATCGTCGACGAGGATGGGCGTCTGAGCGGCATCGTCACCCCGCGCGACCTGATCGCTGAACTGTACCAAGGACGGCTTGCGGCACCCGGGTAGGCGACGCTCGGGGGCCTGCGACCGGATCAGGCTGCGCCGTCGTCCAGCCGGTTCGCCACCGTCATGAGCGCGGTCAGTGGGTGGCTATGGCCGGGTTGGTGCAGGATGTCGGCGACGGTGTAGCTGTCGAGCACGCGGAATAACGCGCTCAAGGCCTCTGCCAGGATGGCCTTCAGCTGGCAGTCGGGTTCGATGAGACAGCGCGAGTCCGAGCCGAAGCACTCGACCAGGGCAAAATCGGTTTCGGTCTGGCGCAGGACTTCACCCAGTACGATCTGACGTGGGGCGCGTGCCAGACGCATGCCGCCGCCCTTGCCGCGCAGGGTTTCGATGTAACCGGCGCGGCCGAGTTGATGCACGATTTTGGTCAGATGGTTTTCCGAGATCCCGTGCAGCCGGGCGATTTCAGCAATCGTGATGAGCCGATCGGTGTTCGTGCCGAGAACCATCAACACGCGGAGGGAATAGTCGGAGAAAGCACTTAGGCGCATGGCAGTCTATAAGGTGTATCGGAAATGTTGATTATGGATCGTAGGGCTGTTAGGCTGAAGAGGTATTAAGAATATACCTTAAGCCGGCAAACGAGACCGGCGCCTGCCAACCCCAACGGTCGCCCCGAATGCCAGATCCACGCAAACCCCCACGTGTCATCCCGATCCAGTCGCTGTTTGCATCTGATGCCAAGGTCTATCCGCGCTCGATTAGCGGCGTGTTCCAGCGCTGGCGCTGGGTTTTCGCATGGCTTACCCAGATCGTGTTCTACGGCCTGTGCTGGCTCCCGTGGAACGGACGCCAGGCGGTGCTGTTCGATCTGGATGCTCGGCGCTTCTATGTGTTCGACTTCGTGCTGTGGCCGCAGGACATCATCTACCTGGCGGTTTTGCTGGTACTGTCTGCGCTGGCCTTGTTCCTGTTCACGACGGTTGCGGGGCGCCTGTGGTGCGGTTATACCTGTCCGCAAACGGTCTATACCGAGATTTTCCTGTGGATCGAGCAGCGCATCGAGGGCGACCGCCCACAGCGGATAAAGCTCGATGCCGCACCGTGGTCTGTGCGCAAGCTCGGCTTGAAGGCGTCCAAGCATGGAGTCTGGCTGATGCTTTCGCTGTGGACCGGATTTACCTTCGTCGGCTATTTCACCCCGATCCGCGACCTCGCAGCCGCGGCCATGACGCTGTCGCTGAGTGGCTGGGAAACCTTCTGGGTGCTGTTCTACGGTGTTGCCACCTACGGCAACGCAGGTTTCATGCGCGAGCAGATGTGCAAATACATCTGCCCGTATGCGCAGTTCCAGTTCGTAATGTTCGACCCCGATACGCTGATCGTCGCCTATGACGAGACCCGTGGCGAGCCGCGCGGTGGACGCTCGAAGAAGGTGGCGCAACGCGATCAGGGCTTGGGCGACTGTATCGACTGCAGCATCTGCGTGCAGGTGTGTCCGACCGGCATCGACATCCGCGATGGACTGCAGCTCGAGTGCATCGGCTGCGCGGCCTGCATCGACGCGTGCGACCAGGTCATGGACAAGATGGACTATCCGCGCGGGCTGATCCGCTACTCGACCGAGAACGCGCTGAAGACGCGGTCCTCCCGCTCCACGATCGTCCGTCGCAGCATGCGGCCAAGAGTGCTGATCTACTCGGCGGTATTTTTTTCACTGTTGGCGGCCACAGCGTGGTCGCTCGCCACTCGGGTGCCGCTCAAGGTGGACATCGAGCGCGACCGTGCGGCGCTCGCCGTCGAAACCAGCGAGGGCCTGATCGAAAATGCGTACCGGTTGCAGTTGATCAATGCCAGTGAGCAGCCGCGCAGCTTCGCGATCACCGTGCACGGTCTTGCCGGCATTCACCTGCCGGAGCGGCTGGAAGTGAGCCTGCCCGCTGCGGCCTCGGGCGCGGTGACGGTGCAGGTGCGGGTTGAGCCGGGTGAGCTCAGCGGTGGTTCCCACCCGATTCGCTTCACCGTCGCGGATACGTCCGATCCGCAGGTCACTGTGGTCGAGGAGGCGCGGTTCTGGATGCCGTGACTCCCGGGGCCCGAATCAGGGCCGAAGGGCACTCGTTTCTCAACTGCCCTTCTTATCATACAACCCAAACTAACCAAGTTGCCAAATTTGGCCGGCTAGCTTAGAGTGAGCCGATGGAGAAACAAAGCCCGCACTGTAAGCTGACCGCAGTCAAGGCCTTGGTGGCGGCTGGCAAGGTGCCGTACCACGCACGCGGCGCGAGTCGGTGCAAACGAATTGGGGCTTGCGCTCTCCGATATGCTGGACGTGGTGATGGCGCTCACGCCAGCGGACTTCTACAAAAGCATGACCACCCATGCCGATCACACCGTATGGCAGGACGTGTACCGCCCAGGCACGCAGGTGGGGGACGTGTACCTGAAGTTGACGGTCATTGATGACGTGCTGATCGTGTCCTTCAAGGAGCTATGACCATGAAATGTCCAGTTTGCGGCGCAGCGGAGTTGATCCACGACACCCGCAACCTGCCCTATACCTACAAGGGTGAAACCACCGTCATTGCTGCTGTGACCGGCGACTTTTGCCCGGCCTGCGCCGAATCTATCCTGGATGCAGCGGAGTCAAACCGCGTCATGCGTGAGATGCGTGCCTTCTCCAGGCAGGTGAATGCCGCAATCGTTGATCCGGGTTTCATCACCAAGGTGCGCAAGAAACTCGATCTTGACCAGCGTGAGGCTGCCGAAATCTTCGGCGGTGGGGTCAATGCGTTCTCGCGGTATGAGAACGGCAAAACCAGGCCGCCCTTGGCCTTGGTGAAGCTGCTCAAGCTGCTCGACCGCCACCCTGAACTGCTCAACGAAGTCAGAGCGGCATGGCCGGTCTCGTAGATCGGGGTCTGACCCCTGGTCACTGTTCCGCGGTCAGATGGTCGAGATCCCGCATCGGGGTCGCTATCATGCAAAAGCCGCTTAACTTAGTGCCATTCGGGTCTGTCCCCCGTTTTCCTCACGGGTCACATGCGGGCTGCAAGAAGAAAGACCGGACCCCAAGAGCAGCCCCAAGAGCACAAGAGCACGCCGTTCAGTCAGCCAACATCACCGCTTCCCGGTCGTTGTGGTTTTTCGCCGGTCGGCGCCTTCGTTCGCGTGCGTCACCAAGCCGGTCGTGGTCGGCTGGTCGTGGCGGCTTGTTTGGTGTTGGCTAACATGACCGACTTTTGGACTGTGGCAATGTCGTATCGAGGTGTTCTGCCACTACCAGGCAAAAAACACTAGATATGCGATATAGAACCAAACCAAAAGCACACCCAACCAACCTATCAGGTAAAAAACTGGGCGTAAAAAAACCAGCAATGCCACAAGGAAAATGTCGTACATATGTCCTCTACTTGTTAATACACAAGGGCCAAACCTCTCATGGCTCTCGTACCGCCTGTAGAAAGACAAACACCGCCCTATAGCCAGTGTTTGTCTTTGGGCGTCGAGACGCTTAACCGTCATCCTCAGTAAGATTGTCGGCAAGTGCTGCACCCGCCCCGATAACAGATCCGACTGCAACCCCTGCTGCCGTAATGCTGCCAACTGCCCCAAAAACCGGAAGGGCGGTCACAACAGCCACGCCAACGGCAGCGCCCTTGGCGAGATCCTGGAGGGTGTCTAAGAAGCTCATGGTGGTTCTCCTGATGAAGTGAGTGTCTAAAAAATACGAACTCTGCATTGCTAGAGTGTGGTTAGTACGGCCTCAACGCTCGATGCCGTACTAACCGCACAGGATTAACTTGCTGTGCGGATTGCAATGGCCGGCGAGGATGCCCCGCCGATAGCCGCACCTGTTGCAGAAATGACGCACGTTCCGGCCGCCATGCCGCCGCCACCTGCAGCTAGCTAATGAACCGCCACCTATCGCAGCCAATGAAGCATTGGTCAGGGCTGCTCCTGACAAAGTGCTGGTTGCGGTGCCGGTACTAGCGGCGCCGAGCAGGCCCGCGCTGCCGGCCCGCAGCGGCCAAGCCGCCAGTTGCCGCCGTTGCCACCACCGTAAGCACTACCTTGCCAGGATTTTCTGCCACAAAATCGACGACACTTTCTGCCACGTTGAGGGCGCCGCTCAGGCAGTCGCCTACGAAATGGAATGCGGAATCAAAAAAGTCCATCATGTATGTTCCTGAAAAACAGCGGAAGACCCGCCGCTGAATCGGGTTCTGAGTCCTTGATGGCCAGCGTCAGTGCAAGGAACGGCCGATCAGCGGGCGTAGTTCGTCGATGGTCATGTAATTCGTCGCAGCTGCGGCGAGTGCGGGATGTAGGGTGCCTTCCCATGCGATGACAAAAACCCGTTTGCCTGCACGACGCGCGTCCTTGACGGCATTGGTCATGCCGCCATCACCGGACATCACCACTACATTTTGGCAATCGTTCGCATTGGCGGCGGCACGGATGAGTTTGCGAACATCACCGTCGACGCGCATTTCGTTCTCGGTCAATTCGCCGGAATGAGCGTGAAGTCCAAATCCGTGAATGTGCCAGCCTGAGCGCTTGAGGTGTTCGTAAAAGGCAATCTGGTTCGGACGCGCAGCCTGACTGACTGACATCGCGGCGGACTTGAGAAAGTCCCCGCCAAGGAAATTTTGAACTGCGTCAAAGTCGATCCGAAAGTCACGGTCGTAGCCGCCGCGGAAGACGTTTGAGTTGTCAACGACGAGGGATGTGCTCCCGTCAATCGCCTCCACGAACGCGAGGGCGGCGGAAAGCGTGCTGTGCGGACTGGATTGATAGGTGGTCGCGGCGTGGGTATTGGTGCCGCAGTCAAGGCGAGCGTTTCGCATGATTGATTCCTTATATAGGTATAAGCACTGTCTAAGAGTGCGGTAGTGCCGCACATCCGCTGTTGTGTCTGTAATCAGGCACAGCAGCGATACTAGCGATCAAAAATCATGTCGTCAATTGAGTTGCGCACCTAGGGTGCCAAAAATATCACTAATCATAAATTGGTTGCATGTTTTATGTGTAGTGTGCTTTAATGTAGAGATATCAAGCTTTTGTAGAGAAAAACGCCATGGAAGCAACTTGCGCCACGCCAGAACAGTTTCTGGCAGCCCTTGAGCTGTCGGTTACCGAGCTAGCCGCCCTACGGGGCGTATCGAGGCAATACGCAACCCGAGACCTCGCAAAATTCATTACGAACACGGAAGCACTCAGTGATTTGTACCGAACCCTGTTGGTGATCAACACCGACAGCTCACGCGTAATGGCTGAGCGTTTGAGGAGGTTTTCTGTAGAGGAGCTTCAGCTTGAACTTAATGTTGGAAGCACGGTAGCAATATCAAACACAAAGACACACGCACAGCTATTTGCAGAAAACAAAGAGCTCTGGATTTGGTCGGCTTCACCACTTGATATGGAGCGCACAGGATTTTGGGAAAAATTGTGCTCAGAGTTTTTGGACAAGGACGGCAGGCTCCTCGCCTATTTTGTGCCAACGCTAGAAATTGCTGAGCGCTTGGCTTTACGCTTCGAGCAAGAACTGATTGGGCGCGCCATTGATGGTCAACCATCGACAGCAAATGTATCACTATTTGGTGCCACAATTTTTATCATCGTTACCCAATTGGCTGCCCCAATGCCTTACATGATTGTAGCCAACCCAGGGTCAGCGGATTTTTCAAAAGAAGGCCTCCTGCAGACTGCCTGGGCCTTAGAAAAGCATGGACAAATGTTTTTTGAGTTGCCGAATGGGTTCGGTGATCAACTCGTACAAAAAGTTCGGGGGGCTGGCCTTGGTGTAGCGCGAGTAAAGGAAAACTTTTTCCCCATGGGGGTCCCGCTAGGCGCGGAGTCTGGCATTCCCTTTGGAAGCTATCCAAATGTTGATCACTTGGTTGCTACACGACTTGAGTTTTCGATTGGTCTATTCGATGGGCTTATAATCGATCATACGAAGGAAAATGCTGCAGCCGAACAGCGACAGAAAGAACTCAAGCATCCACTGAAGTTCTTTCCAGCGTTTATTCGTGCATATCGGAGGAAGCCATATCAATCAGCGAAGACCAAGCCCCAGGCCAAAGGGGCGAAGCCAGCGGAGTTGTTCGATTTTTAAGGCTCTTTTGAAAAACAAGTGGGTGGGCTATGCATCCCTCCGGGGTAGATTTCGCCTTGGCGGGCGAGAGTTCCCCACCCCTAATCCCGCCCCAAGGCGTGGCTGTCCTCGCCGCCGGACGGGCTCGGGGGGCAGGCTGCGCAAGGCGGTGCCTGCCCCCCGAGCCCTCAAGCGTAGTGGTGAGGCTGTCCGCATCAAGGGTTTGCTTCGCCGGGCTCTGCCCGCCCTTGACCCGGACAGACTCACCGTTTGACGCGCACAGTTCACACACTCGAAATTCAAAAGAGGCCGATTTGCGATCGCATTTCCAGTGCGACCGCACAAATAATCATACGGGCGCATCAACCCTACCTCATTCGGTTATACACAACTTTCCGCTGACACTCGCTACACAGGGCTGCATTTGTATACTTTTGTCATATTATGGTTAAGCTATTGTAAACAGTGAATAAAAGGCGTCCACTCTCGTAATTTGGGTGGTCAGTTGAAGAACACGGGCACGCAACAATGGATCGAAGATGAATTTTCTGGCCTTGACCTGGGTGATGCTCGGCTCAACAAGCGAGCGAAACTGCTGATGTCGCGCCTCGGTGCCAAACCAACGGCGAGCCTGCCGATGGCCTCGAATGGGTGGTCGGAGACGATCGGCGCGTACCGCTTTCTGGGCAATGAGGAGGTGGATTGGCAGGGCATTCTCGAGCCGCACTGGGCGAGAACGCGTGAGCGCATGCAGACGCAGCCGGTGGTGCTGTGTATTCAGGACACGACCGAGCTCGACTTCAACGGCCAGCAGATCGCAGGACTGGGATCGCTCAACTATCCGACGCGCCGCGGGATGTACCTGCATCCGACCTATGCCGTGACGCCTGAGCGCGAACCGCTGGGGGTCGTCGACGCCTGGATGTGGGCACGCCAACCCGATGGATCGGCGGCGGCCGACAGCGCCCCCAAGGAGAGCACCCGTTGGATCGAAGGCTACGAGCGGGTGGCCGAGATGGCCGCCCAATTGCCCGATACGCGGCTGGTGTATGTGGCCGACCGGGAAGCCGACATGGTCGCGCTGATGGCCCGTGCGCAAGCACTGGGAACACCCGCGGACTGGCTGGTTCGGGCCACGCACAACCGCTGCCTGCCCGAGGGCGGGAAGCTGTGGGCCCACACGTGCTCGGGTGAGCCCCTGGGCGAGATCAGCTTCACGATGACCTCGCGTCATGGCGTCAAGGCCCGCAAGCTCAGCCAACAACTCTGGGTACGATCGGTGAAGATCTCGGCAGGTGCAGGCAAGACCGTGAGCGCCACCTGCGTCATCGCGCGCGAGATCAATGCCCCTGAAGGCACCAAGCCGGTGGAGTGGCGATTGCTCACCAATCGGTGCGCCACCGCGGCCCAGGAGGTGATCGAGTTGATCGACTGGTATCGGGCACGGTGGGAAGTCGAGATGTTCTTCAACATCCTCAAGAACGGTTGTCGCATCGAGGCGCTGCAACTATCGACGGTTGAGCGCCTCGAGCGGGCGATCGCACTGTTTATGGTGGTGGCCTGGCGCATCGCGCACCTAATGCGTACCGGGCGTACCTGTCCGGATCTGGAGGCCACACTGCTCTTTGACCCTGACGAGATCAACGGCGCATATCTGCTGGCCGAGCGAAAACCGCCAAAGACGGTGCCCAGCATCAATACAGTCCTTCGACTGATCGCCACGCTCGGCGGATTTCTCGCCAGAAAGGGCGACGGAGAACCCGGCGCCAAAACCATTCCTGATTAGCAATGATGTTCAGCCAATGGCACTGACGACCGCCATGGGGTTATACTGTATATATGTATAGTCTTTCTGTTCAGGAGGTACGCCATGGCAATGAACCGAGTTCAGTTTCAACCTGGACTGTCGATGCCCGAGTTCATCAAGCGCTACGGTACCGAAGTGTCGTGCGAGGCCGCATTGGAGCAGGCGCGCTGGCCAGCGGGGTTTCGGTGCCCGCGCTGCAATGGCTCGCCTTACAGTCGGGTGCATGGGCGAGCCCACGCGTTGTTCCAGTGCCAGACGTGTCGGCATCAGACGTCGCTGATCGCCGGCACCGTCATGCAAGGCACCAAATTGCCCCTGACCGTTTGGTTCCTCGCGATCTACCTCATCAGCCAGGCCAAGACCGGATTGTCGTCGCTCGCACTCAAGCGCCACCTCGGGGTGAGCTACCCGACGGCCTGGCTCATCCACCACAAGTTGATGCAGGCGATGGCTGATCGCGAGGCACGTTATGTCCTCGACAGACAGGTCCAGGTCGATGATGCTTACTTGGGCGGCGAGCGCACCGGGGGCAAGGCTGGCCGAGGCTCGGAGAATAAGGTTCCTTTCGTCGCTGCGGTCTCGCTCAGCGATGAGGGCCACCCCCTGCGCGTCAAACTCACCCCCGTCGCCGGTTTCAGCCTGAAGGCGATCGCGCAGTGGGCCAAGGCGAACTTGGCCCCGGCAAGCACCGTGTTCTCCGACGGGCTGGCCTGCTTCGCCGCCGTCACCGCCGCGGGCTGCACACATCAGCCGACCGTCGTCGGCGCCCGCAAGCCGAAGGACTTGCCCGAGTTCAAGTGGATCAACACCGTGCTCGGCAATCTCAAGACCAGCTTGAGCGGCAGCTATCATGCATTCGACTTCCAAAAAGTATGCGGCCCGATACCTGGCCGCGTTCGCCTATCGATTCAACCGCCGCTTCAATCTGAGCACGCTGAATACACGACTGCTCGTGGCTGCCGTCGCCTGCCCGCCAAAACCCCAGCGGGTGATTCGGTCGGCTGAGGTTCATTGCTAATCAAGAAACCATTTGGCTCGGCTTGCAGCGGGTGATGGATGCCGCAACCACCATCAAGGCCCTACGAGACCCCGAGAGCTTGGCGAATTGTGTATAACCGAATGGTCAGACCCCTATTTATGCTATTTACTATGCAAGCGTGTTTGGCGAGGCGCGTTACGGCCTTGACGGGAATATGCCTTGAACACAGATGCAGTACAAGGAACCTGGAATCGGTTCCTTACCCTTCAGGTTGGGAAGGGCAAAGTCTGTAGTTCCATTGCCGCCATACGTCGTACCCAGCAATGAGAAAACTGCCATGTTTTGGCTGATCGGAAGAATCGCTCCATCGCAAGCCATCCAGTCCTTTGGTACGAAGTTAAAGGCGAATAGCTGGATTTGTCCGAGAATCGGGTCCATGTGGTACTCCTCAGTGATGTGGCTAGTCCAAGTCTTTGCTTTACGCAGCGTCGGTGCGTGACATATTGAAAGAATTGCTATGGGATCGGCACCTCCTGTGATCTGAGCGCTTGGTACGACGAAACGTGTTCCATACAGCAACGCTGACGGATATTTCGGTCATTGTGGGATATTCCACTACCCTGGCGAAATCGCTTCTGTCATTGCATTTAGGCCCTGAGTTTTCCACGTTGTATAGACCAAAGCAACGGGGCCTCGCCAAACCAAGCATGCGTCTGACAGGATTCCATCGGTAGCGAATACCCAGTTCAAGGAGCCGAATGTATGCTCTTGTTACAAGGATCACAACATCCGAACTCAACCGGCCTATGTTCATTAGGTCCACGCATTCATTCGCCAACAGGGCATGCGCGATGCTCTCGAGGTGGGTGCGGACAGATAACGGGGAAAAGCCCGCCCCGTCTGACATTAGCCCAATGCGAGGCCCACGTCGGCTCAGTCGTCAGGTAGAAACCGAGCCAAAAGGTCATTTAGAAAGCGCCGCCCGGTGTCCGAAGGTCGCACGGTATCGCTTTCGATTGTCACCAACCCAGCCTGTCGCGCCCCGATCAGTGCCGGCTCGATAGCGTCCAGGGCCAGCCCGGTGCGGGCCTGAAACAGCGCCAGCGGCACACCGCCGTTCAGGCGCAGGGCGTTCATCATGAATTCGAAGGGCAGGTCGGTGATGCCGATTTCGCGCCGCTCCTGGATGAAGTCGCGGCTGGGGGCGGCTTCGAGGTAGCGGGTGGGGTGCTTGTGGCGCATTTCGCGCACGATGCCGGTGTGGCTCGAGAGCTTGCCATGCGCGCCGGCGCCGATGCCCAGATAGTCGCCGAAGGTCCAGTAGTTGAGGTTGTGGCGGCATTGTTGCCCCGGCTTGGCGAAGGCCGAGGTCTCGTAGTGCTCGAAGCCGGCGCTGGCGAGTGTGGCCTCGATGGCGTCCTGCATGTCGGCTGCGAGGTCGCCGTCGGGTAGCGGGGGCGGGGCGTGATGGAACGGGGTGTTGGGCTCGAGGGTGAGCTGGTAGCACGACAGGTGGGTCGGGCTGAAGGCGAGGGCGGTTTCGAGGTCGTGGAGTGCGCCGGCCAAGGTCTGTTCGGGCAGTGCGTACATCAGGTCGATGTTGACCCGCTCGAAGTGCTCGAGCGCGATGTCGATTGCGCGGCGCGCGGCGTCGC
>JAEUNS010000385.1 GCA_016790005.1 Zoogloeaceae bacterium | reverse complement strand
CTTCGGCACCGATCTCAAGGACGTGCACCTCGATGTACACGCCGGAGAGATCGTCGGCATCGCCGGCGTCTCGGGTAACGGCCAGCAGGAGTTGCTGCGCGCACTGTCGGGCGAAGAACCGATCGCCGAAAAATATCCGATTCAGATCTGTGGGGTCGAAGCCGGCCGACTATCACCCGACAAGCGCAGGCGCCTGGGGTTGACCTTCGTGCCTGAAGAACGCCTGGGCCGCGGCGCGGTGCCGAACATGTCGCTGGCCGACAACGCGATTCTGACCGCCGCGCGCAGTCAGCGCCTGGTGGCGCGCGGCTTCATCGGATTCGAACGGGCGCGCACCTTCGCGCGTGCCTGCATAGCCGGCTTCAACGTCAAGTGCGGCGGGCCGGATGCAGCGGCAAAATCCCTGTCGGGTGGCAACCTGCAAAAATTCATCATGGGTCGCGAGATTCTCCAGCAACCAAAACTGCTCATCTGCGCCCAGCCGACCTGGGGCGTGGATGTCGGGGCGGCGGCCTTCATCCGCCAGCGACTGATCGACCTGCGCGACCAGGGCTGCGCGGTGCTGGTGATCTCGGAGGAGTTGGACGAGTTGTTCGAGATCAGCGATCGCCTCGCGGTGATTGCCAAGGGCCGGCTCTCGCCAGTGCGCACAGCGACCGAAACCAGCGTCGAGGATATCGGCGTATGGATGAGCGGCCTGTGGCCGGGTGCCTTGCCCGACGATGGAACGTCGGCACAATCGCCGCGCGAGGTGAGCCATGCCTGAGCTGCCCCTGCGCCTCGAACCCCGGGCGGAACCCTCGCGCCTGATGCCTTACCTGTCGCCGCTGCTTGCGGTGGCGCTGATGCTCGCGGCCGGCGTGCTGGTGTTCTCGGCGCTCGGCAAGGACCCGATCGAGGGCTTCCGCCTGTTCTTCCTGAATCCGGTCAAGGACGCCTACGGAGTATCGGAGCTCCTGCTCAAGGCCACACCCTTGATGTTGTGCGCAACCGGGCTTGCGATCGGCTTTCGCGCCAATGTATGGAACATCGGCGCCGAGGGTCAGTTCATTCTCGGCGCTGTGGGCGCCACCGGCGTCGCGCTGTACTTCGAGGGGTCGGAGAGCAGCCTGCTGCTGCCGGCGATGGTGGTCGGTGGCGCACTCGCGGGCGCAGCCTGGGCATCGATTCCGGCCTTCCTGAAAACCCGGTTCAACGCCAACGAGATCCTGGTGTCGCTGATGCTCGTGTACGTGGCACAGTTGCTGGTGTCATGGCTGGTGTTCGGCCCGTGGAAAGATCCGGACGGCTTCAATTTTCCGCAAACCCGCATGTTCGACGACGCCGCCTTGCTGCCGATACTGGTCGAGGGCACACGCCTGAACCAGTCGCTGCTGATCGCGCTGGCCGTGCTGGTCGCGGGCTATGTGTTCATGTACCGAAGCCATACCGGCTTCAAGATGCGGGTGGCCGGCGAAGCCGCGGATGCTGCGCGCTATGCCGGCTTTTCGGCCAATCGCATGATCTGGATCGGCCTGCTGTGCGGCGGTGGCGCGGCCGGCCTGGCGGGCATGGCCGAGGTTGCCGGCCCGATGGGGCAGCTCACCGACAAAGTGAGCCTGGGATATGGCTTTGCCGCAATCATTGTGGCCTTCGTCGGCCGGCTCAACCCGCTTGGCATCCTGTTCGCGAGCCTCTTGATGGCCTTGCTGTTTCTGGGCGGCGAGCAGGTGCAGCAATACATGAACCTGCCCAGCTCGATCTCGATGGTGTTCCAGGGGATGCTGTTGTTCTTCCTGCTGGGCGCCGATGTTTTCATCCATTACCGGCTGGTCATCGGCCGGCGCAGTGCGTGAGGCAGGTATGGACGGCAATCTGATCACCGCAATGCTGTTTGCCACCGTGGTGGCAGGGACCCCGCTCATCATCACCGCGCTGGGCCTGCTGGTGAACGAAAAGGCCGGGGTGCTCAACCTTGGCTCCGAGGGCATGATGGCGATAGGTGCGGTGGTGGCCTTTGCGGTCACCCACCACAGCGGCAGCCCGTGGCTGGGCGCCGGGGCCGGCATGCTCGCGGGCGTGGCAGTGTCGCTGCTGTTCGGCTTTCTCGCCCTCACCCTGCAAGCCAACCAGGTGGCCTCGGGGCTGGCGCTGGCCATCTTCGGTGTGGGCCTGTCGGCGTTCATCGGCAAACCGTATGAATCGATCGCGCTCAAGGCGGTGCCGCCGGTGCGAGTGCCATTCATATCCGACATTCCGGTGATCGGCGAGGCGCTCTACAACCAGCAGGCGATGGTGTATCTGTCGTGGGCGCTGTTTTGGGGCGTGCTGTGGTTCATGTATCGCAGTCGTGCCGGGCTGGTGTTGCGCTCGGTCGGCGAGTCGCCCGCCTCGGCGCACTCGATCGGCTTTTCGGTGATCGGCATCCGCTACCTGGCCGTGATGTTCGGCGGTGCGATGGCGGGCCTGGGCGGCGCATTCGTATCGGTGTTCTACACGCCGATGTGGGTCGAGGGCCTGGTCGCCGGGCGCGGCTGGATCGCGCTGGCGCTGGTGGTGTTCGCCACTTGGCGGCCGCTGCGGGTGATGGTGGGCGCGTATCTTTTCGGTGGCGTCATGATCCTGCAACTTTTCGTTCAGGGTTCGGGACTCCAGATCGACTTTCCGGCACAATTCCTGTCGTCCCTGCCTTACTGGGCGACCATCATCGTGCTGGTGGTGATTTCGCGCAAGCTCAGTTCCATTCGTCTCAACTCGCCGGCTTCGCTAGGCAAGCCCTACCGACCGGATGCATGACACACCGCGTTCGTTGATCAATCCAAGGAGAACAATCGATGCTGGATCGCCGCAATTTCGTCCTGTCCGCTGGAGCCCTGGTTCTGGCCAGTACCCTGCCCTTGGCCGCAGTCGCTCAGGATGCCGCCAAGATAGGCTTCGTCTATGTCAGCCCGATCGGCGACGCAGGCTGGACCTTCCAGCATGACGAAGCTCGCAAGGAGCTCGAGGCAAGCCTGGGCACCAAGATCGAGACCCGTTATGTCGAAAACGTGACCGAAGGCGCCGACGCCGAGCGGGTGATCCGCGAGTTCGCCGCAAGCGGCTCCAAGATCGTGTTCGCGACCAGCTTCGGCTACATGAACTATGTCGAACGGGTCGCGAAGCAGTTTCCCAACGTCACCTTCATGCATGCCACCGGCTACAAGTCGGGCAAGAACTTCGGCAACTACAATGCCCGCTTCTATGAAGGCCGCTATCTCAACGGCGTGATCGCCGGCAAGATGAGCAAGTCGAACATCATCGGCTACGTCGCCGCCTTCCCGATTCCCGAAGTGCTGCAAGGCATCAATGCACTCACCCTCGGTGCCCGGAGCGTCAACCCCAACATCGAGGTGCGGGTGATCTGGACCAACTCATGGTACGACCCAGGCAAGGAGCGCGAAGCGGCGATGACCCTGATCAGCCAGGGTGCCGACATGCTGACCCAGCACACCGACTCGACCGCGGTCGTCCAGGCAGCCGAGGAGCGTGGTGTACATGCGTTCGGCTACCATTCCGACATGTCGAAATACGGCCCCAAGGCGCACCTCACCGCCACCACTCACCATTGGGGCGACTTCTACATCAAGACCGTGAGCGAAGTGCTCGCCGGCACCTGGAAACCTGAAAACGTCTGGGGTGGATTCAAGGAAGACATGATCCGGCTGGCGCCGCTCAACCCGGCGGTGCCCGGCGACGTCAAAACCATGGTTGAAGAGCTTTCGGCCAAGCTCAAGGCCGGCACCTTCCACCCCTTCACCGGCCCGGTGGTCGATCAGGCGGGTACGGAACGGCTCGCTGCCGGCGCAGTGATCGACGATGCCACTCTCGGCAAGATGGACTACTTCGTGCAGGGCGTCGCGTCGCGCCTGCCGTCGAAGTAAGGCTCGCGCTACACGGCCGGCCCAGCGGGTCGGCCGCCCATGTTCTACCCCCTCACTCACGCAACCTGCCCGGCCTTCCTTCCACATCGGTCGCTCCCGAAATCGCTCCGTCGGAGGCTGGTCATGCATGCGCGAATGCAGTAACTTGATCAGTCGTTTCGATCACGAGTTGCGCATCTTGCATACACAGCCCAGACCGCCCGATCAGTCACCCCGGTTGACCCCGAATTCGCCAGCCGAACTGTTCGTGGCCTTTACGCTTCTCGCCCTGCAGGGCTTCGGAGGCGTGCTTGCGATCGCCCAGCGCGAGCTTGTGGACCGGCGCTGCTGGCTGACACGCGAAGAGTTTCTCGACACTTATTCGCTCGCGCAATTGTTGCCCGGT
>JAEUNS010000384.1 GCA_016790005.1 Zoogloeaceae bacterium | reverse complement strand
AAGTGGATTTGTTCATGCTGTCGAAACCTCCTGACGTGCTTCAAGATAGTCGATTCGCACCCCCGACCTCAATCCGGTTCTTGCGCAGTTGCGCATGCTTGAGCTGACACACGTCACTTGCTGCAATGCACAAATCAACTGCACAATGCGACTAACCGACCTCGAATCATCAAGACTGTGAACAGACACGCTCACGACTCGCTCATCGCCCGCTGGCTGCGACAACCCTTGCGCCGGCTCGCCGCACTGCTGGGCATTTCCACGGCGGAACAGGCGACGGCCGTGCCGGTGCCACCGGTGCACAGTGCCGCCTCGGTGGATTCGATCGCTGCCAGCCCGGTCGTCGAGCCAAGCCCGGAGCCTCTCGAAACGGCGCTGGTCACCACGAATGGAGCCGAAGCGACGGAGGCCGCCACGCCGGCCGAAGCCGAAGCCGAAGCCGAAGCCGAAGCCGAAGCGCAGATCGTGGTGGTGCCCGATCCGGAAGTCGAGGCCCTCCTCGAGAAAATATCCGGCGTTGAAACCATGCTGGCCGAATTGGTCGCCCGCCAGGCGGACATGCAGCAATTGATGCAGGACTTCCAGCTAAGGCAATACCAGGCGCTGGGCGATTGCCTCGCCGAGGTCTTGCGCTTGCGCCACGAGCATGCACAGCGTGTGGCGGCCCGCTCGGGGCTGGCCGAAGACGCAGCGCGGGCGCGACGCGCAGCCGAGGATCTCGCAGGACTAACCGACGCACTCGAGGTCGCGCAGCACGCGCCACCCGAGCTCGACGACGAAAGCCGCGACGAACTCAAACGCCTGTACCGGGCAGTGGCAATGCGCTGCCACCCCGACCGTGTGGGCGAAGCCGACAAGGCACTTGCCCATGAGCGCTTCCAGCAGGCGCAGGTGGCCTATCGCAACCATGATCTCGCCGGCCTGAATGCGCTCCTCGGCGAAATGAACCGCGAATCGGGCGCCGTCACCCGGCCTGCCGAATTTCCCGCTGCGACCGAACTCTCCAGGCGACTCATGGCCATGCGCAACGCCGCCGCCGACCTGATCCTCGCCATCCAGACCTTACAGCTCGAGCCAGACTACCGCCGCGCCCTCGCCCGCGACGACTGGGACGACTACTTCGACAACGCGCGCGCCAGTTTCGAACACGAATGTGAAGAACTGCGCGAGGCGATCGCCGAACTCTGACCCGTCAGTCCGCGCTGTCGGTGTCGACCATAGGCGTGGTTCTAACGAACTTCATTGGCAAGCACGGTCAGGCAGCGATCCAGTTTTCAAGCTGCAGGCCGGGGTAGTCGCGGAAATCGCCTTCGTTGTTGGTGACCAGCACCGCGCCAGCGGCGATGGCGTGCGCGGCGATGAGGCGGTCGAGCACGTCGCGGCGACGGCCGCGAACGGCTGCGGCAAGCACTCCATATTGCGCAGAGGTATCCGTGCCGAGCGGTAGCACCGGAACAAGTCGAATGAGCTGACGCAGACTGCCAGCTGCCTGCACGTGGTCGGCACCGCTGCACCGCTCCACTCCATGACTCAGTTCAGCGTGAGTCACCACCGACATCACTACCTCGCCAAGCTTTGCTTGCTGAAACCGCGCAATGACTTGGGGCGGATGGTTCTGGATCAGATGAATGCAGATGTTTGTGTCGAGCATGTAGTGCATGTGCATCAGTTCTGCTCGGGAGACTCGGTCGGCTCGGTGCCTTCCGGCGCCTCTGGCTTGGTGCGACCGAATATATCCCCCCAGTCACGCTCATTCTGTTCGTGAAACTCCCGCCCTTCCGCCATGAAACCTTTCGGAAACGACGCAAAAATCGCTGGCACGTCCGCCAGGGTTTCTCGCTCGACCGGGCGCAACACCAGAGTGTTGCCGACGCGTTCGATTTCCACCTCAGCCGCAGGATCGAGAAAGGCGAGCTCCTTGGGGATGCGTACTGCGAGCGAATTGCCGCTCTTGAACACACGGGTCAGCATGACGACCTCCTTGTGATGTATATACATAATATACATTCTTTGAAACGTCTGCGCCGCAATGACTGCGCATCTGAGCGGCTCCGGTTGCGGGACGACGCCACCGGCAGCGGGAGCCCTGTCACCGGCTCTTAACCCAAGCATCATCTGGCCGTAACCCGGCCTGTAAAGAATGGCGTCATCCCAACGAAACGGAGACGCGCCATGCTCCAGCATACCCAGGCACTTCCGGATACGGTCGTGCGCAAGCCGCGCAACCTCAATGTTCGCCTCGCCAGTTGCGAAAACGAAATCCTCGAAGCGCAAAAGCTGCGCTACCGGGTCTTTGCCGACGAGTTGGGTGCCCGCCTGCCAACGCGCACCCCCGGGGTCGATCGCGACATCTACGACCCCTTCTGCGAGCACCTCATCGTGCGTGACGAAGACGCCGGCAGCATCGTCGGCACCTACCGCATCCTGTCGCCCGCCTCGGCACGCCGGGTCGGCGGATACTACTCCGAAAACGAGTTCGACCTTACCCGCCTGGCGCACCTGCGCGGCCGCATGCTCGAGATCGGGCGCTCGTGCATCGATGCCGACTACCGCACGGGCGCGGTGATCGCCCTACTGTGGTCAGGTCTCGCACGCTATGTGCAGGAAAACGGCTATGACTACCTGATCGGCTGCGCGTCGATCAGCATGGCCGATGGCGGACACATGGCCGCCAGTCTTTACCACCGCCTGCGCGCCAAGCATCTTGCGCCGACCGAATACCACGTATTCCCGCGATGCCGCCTGCCGCTCGAGGCGCTGCAGAGTGATCTCGCAGCCGAGCCACCGCCCCTGATAAAGGGCTATCTGCGCGCCGGCGCATGGATCTGCGGCGAACCGGCCTGGGATCCCGACTTCAACACCGCCGACTTGCCGATACTGTTGCCGATGAACCAAGTCGAGGATCGCTACGCCAACTACTTCATGCGGAGAAAGGCCTGAGCTGCACCCTGCCCAGATTGCCAACGATGAAAGTTCTCGACTTCACGACCGAAGAGCTGTGCATGGAGCCTCGCCTGCGCATCGCGCTGGTCACCGAGACCTGGCCGCCAGAGGTCAACGGTGTTGCGATGACCCTCAAGCGCATGGTGGACGGCCTGATCGAGCGCGGCCACAGCGTGCAGCTGGTGCGCCCGCGCCAGACGCCGGGCGACGTCGCGACCCATGCAAACGGGCTCCACGAACTGCTCGCGCGCGGGCTTTCGCTGCCACGCTATGACGGCCTCAAGCTCGGATTGCCAGCCCGCGCGCGTCTGGTACGTGAATGGTCGCGCCAGCGTCCGGACCTGGTGCATGTGGCAACCGAGGGTCCGCTCGGGTGGACCGCGATCAGCGCCGCCACCAAGCTGCGGCTGCCGGTCACCTCCGACTTTCACACCAACTTCGACCACTACAGCGCCCACTATGGCGTCGGCTGGCTGCGGCAGCCGGTCGCAGCCTACCTGCGCCGCTTCCACAACCGCACCGCCGCCACCTATGTGCCCACCTCGGCGCTTGCGCACAGCCTCGGCAAACAGGGTTACCAGCGGGTCGAGGTCATCTCGCGCGGCGTGGACACGGCGCTGTATGACCCCGCGCGGCGCTCCGATGTCCTGCGCCACAGCTGGGGACTGACACCCGGCGGGCTCGCCGTGGTGAGCGTCGGGCGACTCGCGCCCGAAAAGAACCTCGGCCTCACCCTGCGCGCCTTCGCAGCGATTCGCGAGCGTCGGCCGGACGCACGCATGATCGTGGTCGGCGACGGGCCGATGCGCGACGCGATCGCGCGCGAACACCCGGACGCCGTGCTTGCCGGCATGCGTCATCGTGAAGACCTGGCCGCACATTACGCCTCGGGCGACCTGTTCCTGTTTCCAAGTCTGACCGAAACCTTCGGCAACGTAACCCTCGAGGCAATGGCCAGCGGCGTCTGCCCACTGGCCTACGACTATGCGGCCGCAGCCGAGGTGATTCGCGACCTCGACAATGGCGCCCTGGTGCGCTGCGGCGACGAGGATGAATTCATTGCCTGCGCGGTGGAGCTTGCACGTAATGACGCGCTGCGTACCCGCCTCGGCCAAGCCGCGCGCAGCACCGCCGAAGGCATCGACTGGGCGCATGTGAATGACGCCTTCGCCGCAGCGCTGATCCGCAGCTGGCGGTGCGCAACCGCACCCCCTTCTCCAGCCGTCCCGGTCGGTTTGCACGAGCAGCGATGACGCACGTTCGCGCGATCTTCATCTCCGACGTCCATCTGGGCACGCGCGCCTGCCAGGCCGAGAGCCTGCTCGCCTTCCTCAAAGAACACGAGTCCGAATACCTCTATCTGCTCGGCGACATCATCGACTTCTGGGCGATGAACCGCAGCATGCAGTGGACTGGCCCGCACAACACCGTGGTGCAAAAGGTGTTACGGCGCGCGCGCCATGGTTGCAAGGTGGTGTTCATACCCGGCAACCATGACGAAGCCCTGCGCGACTATGCCGGCATCACCTTCGGCGATATCCGGGTCGAGGCCGAGGGCCTTCACCAAACGATTGACGGCCGCCGCTACTGGCTGATCCATGGCGACGAATACGATCAGGTCACCCGCCACCATCGTTGGGTCGCCCTGCTCGGCGATGTCGGCTACAACACGCTGGTACGCCTGAATCACCTCTTGTCGCGCGCGCGCCGGCTCCTGCGCATTCCCGGCTACTGGTCGCTCGCCGGCTATGCCAAGCAAAAGGTCAAGAAGGCGGTCAGCTTCATCTTCGACTTTGAGGATGCGGTTGCCCACGCCGCCCAGCAACGCGGTATGGATGGCGTGATCTGCGGCCATATTCACTCGGCCTGCGACCGTCGTATCGGCGATGTGCGCTACCTCAACTGCGGTGACTGGGTCGATACCTGCAGCGCAATCATCGAACATTTCGACGGCCGGCTCGAGGTGCTGCACTGGGGGGTGCGCACCTCGGACGCGCAGCCCCAGTTGCTCGCTGCGCCCACAGAGACTTGCCCCGTACCCGGGCGGCCTGACCCAGTTGCCACCAGCGAGCATGCGGTGCGATCCGGATCAAGCGAATGACGACCCGCGTCCTGATGGTTTCCGATGTCTATTTTCCCAGGGTCAACGGGGTGTCGACCTCGATGCATACCTTCAGGCAGGCCCTAGCCGAACGCGGGCTGCGGGTCGATCTGATCGTGCCGCGTTATGGCGACGAGGCCGATGGCGACGGCGTCATCCGCGTGCCCGGGCACACACTGCCGAACGACCCCGAAGACCGACTGCTGTCGTGGCAAGCCATGCACCGCACAGTGCTTGCCCAGGCCGGCGACTACGACCTGATCCATATCCAGACACCCTTCGTGGCGCACTATGCTGGCGTGGCAGCCGCCCGCAAACTCGGCCTGCCAGTCGTCACCACCTATCACACCTTGTTCGAAGAATACTTGCACCACTATGTGCCGGCACTTCCGGCCAGCTGGCTGCGCGGGCTCGCGCGCCAGTTTTCACGCCGCCAATGCAATGCGGTCGATGCGGTGGTGGTGCCGTCCTCGGCAATGGCAGCACGGCTTAGGAATTACGGCGTGACCACCACGCTCGAGGTGCTGCCCACCGGCATTCCGTTGGCACGCCTTGCCCGCGGCAACGGCGCCGCGTTCCGGCGCACCCACGCGATCGGCCCCGAGCGCGCGCTGGCCCTGTTCGTGGGTCGGGTGGCCCATGAGAAGAACATCGGCTTTTTGCTCGAAGCGCTCGTGCATGCGCACAAGAGCTGCCCTTCAGCATTGCTGCTGATCACCGGCGACGGCCCGGCCAAGGCCGATCTTCAGCTACATGCGGCGCGGCTTGGCATTGCAGATTCGGTGCGTTTCATGGGCTACCTAGACCGCGACACCGAATTGCCCGATTGCTACGCTGCAGCCGATGCCTTCGTGTTCGCGTCA
Organism: Zoogloeaceae bacterium; assembly: GCA_016790005.1. GTDB lineage: Bacteria > Pseudomonadota > Gammaproteobacteria > Burkholderiales > Rhodocyclaceae > UBA2357. Next base: position 634 of record JAEUNS010000384.1, on the reverse strand, counting down.
CGCACCGAAACCCAGGGTCTGGTGTTGCTCGAGGCCCTCGCGGCGGGCACACCGGTCATCGCACTCGCGGCGATGGGCACGACCGACATCGTCGTGAACACGCCAGGCTGCCTCGCGCCCCCCGATGACCCCCACAGCTTTGGGCTGGCGCTCGGAAAACTGCTGTCCGACTCCCCGCTCAGGCACCTCCTCGCGGCGCAGGCGCACCAGACGGCAGCACTTTGGTCCGACACAGAAATGGCCGGCCGCCTGGCGGCCTTCTACCAACAACTACTGACCGGATCCGCCCGGCCCTCAAGCCGAATCAAGGCACAGGCTGCACGCGCCAGCGCGGGTAGCTGAACCTCGCCAGCCGCGAGCCGGCGCCCGCACCGGCCCAGAACAGACCTTGCATCCGGCGATGCAGTCAGCTGATATCCTGTTCGTGTTCCGTTCAATCGACGAATCGCGAGCGAGGTGAAGCATGACTTTCATCGTCCCCGAGTTGGCCGAACCGCTGGAAGCGTTTGCCACCGCATTGGGCATCGGCCTGCTGATCGGCATGGAGCGCGAGCGGCGCCCCGATTCGGCCGCCGGCCTGCGCACCTTTTCGCTGGTGGCGATGCTGGGCTGCCTGTTCGCGATGCTGGGCGAA
>JAEUNS010000352.1 GCA_016790005.1 Zoogloeaceae bacterium | reverse complement strand
TACATGGCCGCGACCCTGGGCTCCGAAACCACCGCCGCAGCCTTCGGTGCGCAAGGCGTGGTACGGCGCGACCCATTCGCGATGCTGCCGTTCTGCGGCTACCACATGGGTGACTACTTCAACCACTGGCTGCGCATGGGTCACGTGGTCGAGAACACCCCCAAGATCTTCTGCGTGAACTGGTTCCGCATGAACGAGAAGGGCGAGTTCATATGGCCCGGCTTCGGCGACAACATGCGGGTGCTCAAGTGGATCGTCGATCGGGTCAAGGGTCGGGTTGCCGCCAAGGAAACGGCGCTGGGCTGGATGCCGCGCTTCGACGACCTCGACTGGACCGGCAGCGATCTCAGCAAGGCCGAATTCGACGCGCTGACCAAGATCGACGCAGAAGCCTGGAAGACCGAGCTCGAACTGCACAAGGAATGGTTCGACAAGCTGCAGGATCGCCTGCCGCGTGAAATGATCCTGAAGCGCGAACTGTTCGAACTGGCGCTCAGCACCGACTGATCGACGAAACCGCAAACGCATCCAGAAGCGCCGCCCGTCGGCGCTTTTTTCATTCAGGTTGAGGCGCTACACTCAGCCTTGACCCTCACCCACAAGCAGGTGGCTACCAACATGCCGATTTCTCAACGCGCCCGTGAGATTCAACCCTTCCACGTCATGGAGTTGCTGCGACGCGCGCGCGAACTCGAAGCCGCGGGGAGGGACATCATCCACATGGAAGTCGGCGAGCCGGACTTTCCGACCCCACAGCCGATTGCGGAGGCCGGAATGCGTTTCATCGCCACCGGCCATGTGCAGTACACCAGCACCGCGGGGCTACCCGCCCTGCGCGAGGCCATCGCACGCTTCTACCATGATCGTCTGGGCACACGGGTCGAAGCCGACCGCATCATCATCACCCCGGGCGCCTCGGGTGCGCTGATGCTCGCACTGGCGGTGAGCACCAATCCGGGCGACGAATGGCTGATGGCCGACCCGAGCTACCCATGCAACCGCCACTTGGTGCGCACCTTCGAAGGCCGCGCCCGAATGCTGCCGGTGAATGCCGAAGCCCGCTTTCAACCCACACCCGAGCAGGTTGACGCGGCCTGGAACACCCACACCCGCGGGCTCATGGTCGCGACCCCGTCAAACCCGACCGGCACCTTGCTCGACGCGCAGGAGCTCGCCGCGCTGCGCGCCTGCGTGACACGCCGCGGCGGCATCTTGATCGTCGATGAGATCTATCAGGGACTGACCTACGGCGTAGAGGCAAGCACCGTGCTAAGCCAGATGGACGACGCCTTCGTGGTCAACAGCTTCTCGAAATACTTCGGGATGACCGGCTGGCGCCTGGGCTGGCTGGTTGCGCCGCGCGAATATGTGCGCGAAGTCGAGAAACTCGCCCAACACTTCTTCATATCGGCCTCGACGCCCGCACAACATGCGGCGCTTGCAGCCTTCGCGCCCGCGACCCTGGAAATACTCGAAGCACGCCGCCATGAATTCGCCGGGCGCAGGGCCGCGCTGCTACCTGCCTTGAGCAAGCTGGGATTCGTGATCGCGACCGAACCACAGGGCGCGTTCTACATTTATGCAGACATATCAAAGCTTTCCGACGACAGCGAAGCACTCGCCCGCCGGCTGATCGAAGAAGCGGGCGTGGCCACCACACCCGGCCTCGACTTTGGCGAGCACCTGCCCCGCCGCCATCTTCGCCTCGCGTACACGACCTCCACGCCGCGCCTGCTGGAGGCAGCCGAGCGGATTGCCGACACCTTGCGCTGAAGCGCCCTTCAGGGGCTTCCGGTCATGCCTGGATCAGGCATCATCCGAGCGCGCAGCCGCCTTGATCCGCTGCTTGAGGGCAAGAACCTTCTTTGAATAGCGTGCTGCGGGGTCGTTACGCGCACCACCGTAATACTGGAGTGCCGCTTGCAGACTGCCGAAACGGCGCAAGCCTTCAACCAGGACGAGCGTACCGACCTCGACATTGAACAGCGGATCGAACAGGGCATCCTTGGGTGCATCCTTGCCGATCTTGTCCTTGTGATAGCGCGGAATCACCTGCATCAAGCCCTGCGCACCAGCACGACTCTGGGCGCGCGGATTGAAGCTCGACTCGACCGCCATCATCGCAACCAGCAAAATGGGATCGACCCCCGCCTTGCGCGCACTGTCTTCAGCCTGCACCAGCACCGGTTCTATCACATCGTCGGAAACCCGGTAACTGCTGGTGACCCAGTCGCGGACACGTTGCATCTCGGCCGATAAGGCGGGCTCGTGCTCCGGCTCAACCGCGGCCTCGAAAATCGGCGGCAAGGCGAATCGTGCCGTCACCGCCGGTGTCTTGACCCGATGAACCACGGCGACCGGCTTGATCGGCAGGCTACGCGCATGAATCGTGGCTGCACGCACCTGAGCCAGGTCGGCCTTGGCCTCGTGCGCAATCGCCGGACCATGCAGCAGGCCAACGGCAAGGCCTGCGCTCAGCAGCCCCGCATGAGCCAGACGGGAAATGGACACCCCGTCGAATTTCGAAGATTGGGGTTCTTGCGGTGCGTTAGTCATGGTGCCTCCTCGCTGCGCTCGAAATCTCCAGCCGTCCCCCTGCCTGCCCTTTTCGGCAAACAAATGAGTGGTCCGTTTGGTGGTTGCAGCCGGCAATAAAGCGTTGATGCGCGCCGGACAGGCAGAGATTTCAGTCTTCAGTGGTCGTTCGACACGGTTGTCGCAACCAGACAACCGGCCCCGCGGTGCGAGCGGCCATGGGATTTGCGTCCATCATTTCGAGAGACGCCGCACCGATCAAAAAGAGAACTTCTACGGATGTTGCAACGCAACAGTTTCGCACTGTATTGATTTGCTTCGTTATTGTCAATCGCGACGACACCGGGCAGGATCGCGCCGCACCGATACTTTGGTGCAAATCATTGCCAGCACTCGGATTCAGCCCCGTTTGGGTGGCTTTGTTTTAAGTTGTATCGATGCAACAAGGACACCGGTCAGGCGGCCCGAGACCCGCCGTTGCGAGTGCATCATCGTGACGCCCCGACTCATTCGCCCCCCTTCTCGGCAAGCAGTGAATGCAGGCGCCGCCAGTCGAAAAACGGCCCGGGATCAGTCTTGCGCCCGGGTGCAATATCGGAGTGACCGACTACTTCGGCAATCGCATACCGGTCGCTCAACAGCTCGATCAAGCGAGCCAGTTCGCGGTACTGAAGATCGGTGAACGGACGGGTGTCGCAGCCTTCGAGCTCGATACCCACCGAAAAGTCATTGCAGCGCCCGCGCTCGCGCCAGCTCGAGACCCCGGCATGCCAGGCACGTCTGTCGGTCGAGACGAACTGCACCACCTCGCCGTCACGCCGAATAAAGAAGTGGGCCGATACCCTCAGGTCGCAGATCGTCGCGAAATACGGGTGCTCTGCGCCGACAAGACGATTTGTGAACAGCTGCTCGACCCCGCCGCCACCGAACTCGTCGGGCGGCAGACTGATCGCGTGCACCACGATCAGGCACACCGCACAATCGGACGGTCGCTCATCGCAGTTGGGCGACAGGCAATGGCGCACCCCGGCCATCCAGCCATCCGCCCAAGGCTCGACCGCCGAGCCGGTCACTCGAGCCCCCACTTGTGCAGCCGATATTGCAGTTGGCGCTGGGTGAGGCCAAGCCGCCGGGCCGCCTCCGAGCGGTTCCAGCGGGCGCTGTCGAGCGCTCGCTGCGGGCCGGGCTGTTCCTGTTCGAGTGCGCGCCCAGGTGGATCATCGCCGTTGCCGGCGTCGGCCATCATCCATGTGTGCTGCGGCTGAGAAAGCTCGCTACGGCGTGCAAACGAATCCACGTCGAGATCAGTTGCGCCGATCACAACGCCATCACAAAGCGCGCAGGCCCGCTCGAGCAAATTCTCGAGCTCGCGCACATTGCCCGGAAAGCCGTAGCGCACCAGCGCATCGAGTGCCGACTGGTCGAGGGTATGCACACCCGTGGCATCGCGCAGCGCCAGTCGCTCGAGGATATGCCCTGCAAGCTCGGGTATATCCTCGCGCCGATCGCGCAGCGGTGGTACATGCAAGCTGATCACGTTGATCCGGAAGTACAGATCCTGTCTGAACTTGCCCTCTGCCACCAGTGCCCCGAGGTCACGATGCGAGGCCGAAAGAATGCGCACATCCACCGGCTCTTCGGCATGTGCGCCCACAGGCCGCACCGCCCGCTCCTGGATTGCCCGCAGCAACTTGACCTGCATCGCAAGCGGTAACTCCGCGACTTCGTCGAGAAACAGGGTGCCGCCTCGCGCTGCCTGAAACAGCCCCTCCTTGTCGGAAGCCGCACCGGTAAAGCTGCCCTTGCGGTGGCCGAAAAACTCGCTCTCCATCAGCTCGGGCGAAATTGCCCCGCAGTTGACCGGCACGAACGACGCTTTGGCGCGCGGGCCGCGGCTATGAATCAGCCGCGCGATCACCTCCTTGCCGGTGCCGGACTCACCGTTGATGAACACCGGCGCCTGATTACGCGCGAGCTTATCGATCTGAACCCGAAGCTGACTCATGGCAGCGGATCTGCCGACCAAATCGCGCTCGCCCGGCATCGTGGCACTATCGGATACCGGCGCAAGGCTCAGCGCGTGGCTGACAAGTTCGCGCAGCGCCTTGAGCTCGACCGGTTTGGTGACGAAATCGAACGCCCCCAGTTTCAGCGCGCGAATGGCCGTTTCGATACTTCCGTAGGCCGAAATCACCGCGACCGGCAATCCCGGAAAGCGGCTCTGGATGTAAGCCACCAGATCGAGACCGTCGCCGTCGGGCATACGCATGTCGGTCAGGCACAAACGATAGCTGCGCTCGTCCAGCAATTCACGCGCCTCCGCCAGCGTGGCCGCGCCGCGGCTGGCCAGGCCCATGCGCAACAGCGAAAGCTCCAGCAACTCACGGATATCGTCTTCGTCATCCACGATCAGCACATCTACCGTGTCCGATCTGGTGCGCCGATCAGCCTGGGTCATGGCTGACTCCGCCCGGTCAGCGAGAAGTGCGCGCCGGGTTCGTTGCCGATGAAATCAAGGCCAGCATCATTGGCCTCGGCCAACTCGCGTGCAATGTAAAGTCCCAAACCGGTTCCCTTGGCATCGGTGGTAAAAAACGGATCGAAAAGGTGAACGCGATTGGCGTCGCTGATTCCGCCACCATCGTCAATGACATGCAGCGCCACATCCCCCCCATCGACCTCGCGCGCAAAAATCCTGATCGATCCGGGCTCGCCACTGCAATGACGACGTGCGTTATAAAGCAGATTGGAGAGTATCTGGTGCAGATGGGCTCGATCCATCGCCAAGTGCAAGCCGTCGTCGATATCGACAGCAAACAGGCCCACTTCGAACTCGCCCTTGAGTCCGAACTCCTCGACCACCTGCATCACCGTGGTTCGCAGCGGCAGGGCCTCGCGCATCAGCTGGTCACGCTTGCCCAGCGCCAGCACGTCGCGCACCGTTCGCTCGATGCGCCGGGCATTTTCGTTGATGATGCGCAGCAGACGTGCCTGAACATCGCCGCGCTTTTCATCGCCAAGCAGGTCTGCGGCTTGTGTGACCGCCGACAGCGGATTGCGAATCTCGTGCGCCATGCTCGCCGTCAATCTGCCGAGTGCCGCGAGCTTCAGCTGCTGGACGTGTTTCTGGATTTCTTCGAAATCGGTCAGATAGACCACGGTATCATCGGATGAGGCCGAGGGTGACGGATCCGGTCCCGCCGCCCGGCAACGCAGTAATTTACCGGCCGGTCCGAGGCGCCTCAGCACTCCTCGCCGATCGGCAGCCGGGCCGCAGCAATCGCCGAAGGCCGCGTCGATATCGGCCAGGCGCAAACCCTCACCGAGCTCGACCCCCAACAGCACCGCAGCACGCGGATTCGCCTGCCTCACCCGCCCATCCTCTGCCAGCACGATCACCCCGTCCTGCATGTCGCGAATGATGCGCTCGTTGATCGCCTGCTGGCGGCTCAAGGCCTCGCCGCGCTGCACCGCCAGCGATTCATTGGCATTGGCGCGCCGGGCGAGCAGGCGTGCGGTGAAGGCGATCGCAAAGAAGCCGATGCAGACGATCCCGACCTGAAGAAACTCGGATGCACTACGCCCGCCGAAGGCCCGCCATGCGTTCTCGCTCAGCACCGCAACCGTCGCCACCGCGGCGAAAAAGATCACCATCCGGCCCTCGGCCACCAGGCCGGCCGCAGCTAGGAAGACCATCATCATCACCGGCATGCCGCTGCGATAACCACCGCTGATCCACATGATGCCGGTCAGGGCCAGGATATCGATGATGACCTGGATCGAGATCAGGCGATTCAGCCCCATGCGGGTCACCATGTCGGGAAAACCGAGCAACAGCACCAGCCCCAGGTAGGCGAAGGCAATCAGCATGAACAGCCGGGGTGCCTCGTCCCCCAGGCTCAACTCCCGCCCCGCAACCAGCAGAAAACCCGCAATCAGTAGCCGAAAGAGATTGAAATAGCGCTGCGGCTCCAACCGCGAGGCCTCGGACAGCGTTTCTGAAGTTGGGTACATCGCGAGAGTGCCGCCCTCAGCGCCTGACACCCAGGCGTCGATGCTCGTCGCAGCAGTAGAACCCGCCCTCGCCGTGCACGCCGTCGCCCTCCGGCACATGCAGCCCGCAATGCGCGCAGGCCAGCATGCGCTCGGGTGCCGCCTTGGCGTCGCGTTCGCGCGCCTGCCGGTCCTTGCGCTTGCGTTGCATCTCGAGCACGCTGCGGCGCACCCACCAGAAGGCGAGCAGGGCTAGAGCAAGAATGAGCAGCGTACGCACGATGACCGACCGTCCCGGTTGAATTCAGTGCCCGAGTTTATCATGGTGAAAATGTCAAACCGCCCGCAGCCGCTCACAGGCGGCAGTCAGGGTCGCCTCGTTCTTGGCGAAGCAGAATCGCACTACCCGTTCGTCGAGACCATTGTCGAAGAAGGCCGAAACCGGAATCGCCGCGACACCGATGTCGCGGGTGAGCCGCTCGACGAAACGGACATCGGGCTCGTCCGAAATCGCGCGATAGCGGGCGAGCTGAAAATAAGTGCCCGCCGAAGGCAGCAGTTCGAAGCGTGAGCCCTCGAGTCCGGCACGAAAGAAATCGCGCTTTTCCTGGTAGAACGCGGCCAGCCCCAGATGACGCGAGGCGTCGCCCATGTAATCCGCCAGCGCCAGTTGAACCGGCGTATTGACCGTGAACACGTTGAATTGATGCACCTTGCGAAACTCCGTCATCAGTTCGCGCGGCCCGACTACATAGCCTACCTTCCACCCGGTGATGTGATAGGTCTTGCCGAAGCTCGACACGATCAGGCTGCGCGCGGCGAGCTCCGGATGGCAGGCGCAGCTCTGATGCACCAGACCATCGAAGACGATATGTTCGTAAACCTCGTCCGACACCACCACGATGCCGGTACCGCGCGTGAGCGCGGCGAGCATGTTCATGTCGTCGGCGCTCCACACGGTTGCGGTGGGGTTGTGCGGCGAGTTGATCATGATCATGCGGGTTCGCGGACCGATGGCCGCGCGCACTGCATCCCAGTCAGGCCGGTAGTCGGGGGCAGCAAGACGCATGCGCACCACCTTGCCCCCCTGAAGTTCGATCGCGGGCACATAAGAGTCATACACCGGCTCGAACACGATCACCTCGTCGCCCGGCCCGACTAGCGCCGCGACTGCGGTAAATAGCGCCTGGGTCGCGCCCGCGGTCACGGTGATCTCGGAATCGACATCGTAGTCCATGCCATACAAAGCAGCGATCTTGGCTGCGATCGCCTCTCGTAGCGGTGCGACACCAGCCATCGGGGCGTACTGATTGTTGCCGGTGCGCATCCAGTGGGCGACGCGCTCGAACAATACGTCTTCCGCATTGAAATCCGGAAAACCCTGCGAGAGGTTGATCGCCCCGCATTCCTGAGCCATGCGCGACATCACGGTGAAGATCGTGGTGCCTACACGCGGCAGGCGCGATACGAGCGGGTGTTGATAACTTGGCATGCCGGAAACTCTCCGCAATGTTTGACAGACCACATTCTGGCAGAGCTTGGCCGCCCGGGCGAATCGGCCCAGGTGAGCCCCGCGGCGAGCATGAACCGTCGCGAGTCCGGCTGCTAGAATGCAAGCCATGACATTCATGCAACCCACGCCCACCCTTGTTCGCGACGGTGACGCGGTCGTGATTCTCGACCAGCGCCGCCTGCCCTTCCACACCGAGCGCTGCCGCCTGGAGTCGCTCGAAGCGGTCGCCACTGCAATCACCACCATGCAGGTGCGCGGCGCCCCACTGATCGGCGCGACGGCGGCTTTTGGTGTTGCGATCGCACTGCACACGGACGCCAGCGACGCCCGCCTTGCCCATGCGCTCGCCACCCTCGCCGGCACCCGCCCCACCGCGGTGAATCTGCACTGGGCTCTGGGCCGCATGCGTGAGCGGCTCGAGGGTCTGAGCGAAGACTTCAGGCACGAGGCGGCCTGGGAAGAAGCCCAGGCCATTGCCTGCAGCGACTTCGAGACCTGCGCCGCGATCGGTCATTTCGGGGTCGAACTGCTTCAGAACCTGGCCCAGCGGCGGAGCGGGCAGGTGAGGGTCATGACCCACTGCAACGCCGGCTGGCTCGCGACCATGGGCGCCGGCACCGCACTCGCACCGGTTTACGAGGCCATGGCGCGCGACATCCCGGTACATGTCCTGGTCAGCGAAACCCGACCACGCAATCAGGGACTCCTGACCCAGTGGGAGCTTGCCCGGGCGGGCGTACCCCACACCTTGATTGCCGACAACGCGGCAGGGCTGCTGATCGCGCGCACCGAGGTCGACATCGTGATCACCGGCGCAGACCGGGTCGCAGCCAATGGCGACACCGCAAACAAGATCGGCACCTATCTGAAGGCACTTGCCGCATTCGATCACGATGTGCCGTTCTACATCGCGGCACCGCTGTCGACCGTCGATTTCAGCTGCCGCGCCGGGGAGGAGATCCCGATCGAAGAACGCGACGGCGACGAGGTGCTCACCTTCACCGGTATGGACGAACGCGGCCAACCCGGCCGGCTGCGCTTGGCGCCGGCAGAGACGCGGGTCGCCAATCCGGCGTTCGACATCACCCCGGCGCGCCTGATCAGCGGCATCATCACCGAGTACGGCATCTGCGCCGCGACGGCGCTCGACAGCATGCGAACGAACCCGCCCGTATGAACGCGTCGGCCCTGCCCCCACCTGCCGAGCCCGATCAGGGCGCACTCCGCGCAGCCATCGTCACCACAGCGAACGCGCTGACCCATGCCCGGCTCAATCACGGCGCTGCTGGCAATGTGAGTGCGCGAACCGCAACCGGCATGCTGATCACCCCAAGCGGCTTGCCCGCAGAGCGCATGCTTGGCGACGATATCGCTCACGTCGCCGCCAACGGCACGGCGAGCGGGCGGCTCGCGCCCTCGTCCGAATGGCGATTCCATGCCGATCTCTATGCACACCGCCCCGAGGCAGGCGCCATCATCCACACGCACGCGCCGTTTGCAACCGCACTGGCGTGCCAGCGCATCGAGATTCCGCCGTTTCACTACATGATTGCGCGCTTCGGCGGCACCAGCGTGCGCTGCGCGCGCTATGCGACCTTCGGCACCCAGGCCTTGTCCGACCATATCGTGGCGGCGATCGCCGGGCGCAGCGCCTGCCTGATCGCCAACCACGGCATGCTGGTGTTCGGCCCCGATCTCGAACACGCCCTTGCCGCTGCGATCGAGTTCGAGAGCCTGTGCGAACAATACTGGCGAACGCTGCAGCTCGGGCCACCGGTGTGCCTCTCGAGCGACGAAATGGCCGAGGTCATCGAAAAGTTTCGCTGGTATGGCCGCCCACAGGACTCGGGCGACTGACCGGGATCAGTCGCTGCGCCCGCTTGCGCGCTCCAGTACCCGCAGCAGGCTCGAGGTGTCGTCCATGCCCCAGCCGTTGCCCATCAGCGCATTGAGTTGCTGGGCAACCTGCGCCGCAATCGGCAGCGGCGCACCCAGACTCACCGCCTCGGCCAGCACCAGACCGAAGTCTTTGTGGTGCAGGCGCGCCTGGATGCCTGCGCTGAAATCACGCGCGACCATGCGCTCGCCCATGATCTCCATCACCCGTGACGCGGCCGATCCACCCATCAGCGCGGCACGTACCCGGGCGAGGTCCACCCCATGGGCGTTCGCCAGGTGCATCGCTTCGGCGGCGGCCTGAATCGCAGCGACCATGATCATCTGGTTGCAGGCCTTGGCGACCTGGCCCGCCCCCGCTTCACCGACATGCACCAGCGTGTGACCAAGTGCCATCAGCAGCGGGCGCGCCCGCTCGAGATCGGCATCCGCAGCACCCGCCATGATCGCGAGCTTCGCCGCCACGGCTGCCTGCTCGCCCCCCGACACCGGCGCGTCCACCCAGCCCACACCCAGCTTCGCATAACGCGCAGCGAGACCGCGGGCGGTGCTTGGCGCAATGGTACTCATATCTACATGGATCGCGCCGCGCGCAAAACCTGCGGCGAAGCCGTCAGCACCGAATGCCAGGTTCTCGACGTCGCTGCTGGTGGTGACGATGGTGATCACCACCTCGCTCGCAGCGGCGAGCTCAGCGGGGGTCGCGCACAGGTGCGCGCCCTGATCCACGAGCTCGGCTGCCGCCTCCGGCCTGCGCGCCCAGACCGCCAGCGAATGCCCCGCCCGCAACAGGTGGGTGGCCATAGGGTGCCCCATGACACCCAGTCCGACAAAACCCACCTTCATCCTCACGCCCCTCCGCTCATGCGCTCGAGCAGCTTGAGCATCGCAACCGAGTCATCCTCGCCCAGTCCACTGCCGACCATCGCATTGAACATCTGCGCGGTTGCAGCCGACGACGGCAGTGCGAGGCCAAGGCGATGCGCCTCTTCGAGCACGATGCGCATATCCTTCTGGTGCATCCAGGCCTTGAAGCCCGGCTTGAAATTGCGGTCGAGCATGCGCTGGCCGTGGTTCTCGAGGATGCGCGAATACGCAAACCCGCCCAACAAGGCCTCGCGCACCCGGGCGGCATCCACACCGCTGCGGGTCGCAAAATTGAGCGCTTCGGCCACGGCGGCCACCCCCACACCGGTCAGGATCTGGTTGCACGCCTTCGCCACCTGTCCGGCGCCCGAGGTGCCGATGAGCGACACGGTCTTGCCCATGGCTTCGAACAAGGGTCGAACCTTCTCGAACGCGGCTTCGTCGCCCCCCACCATGATCGTGAGCGCGGCATTGATTGCGCCGATTTCACCGCCCGAGACCGGCGCATCGAGCATCGGAATGCCCTTCTCCGCAAGGCGCGCGGCAATCGACTGCGCCGCCGAGGGCGAGATCGTGCTCATATCGACGAACACCAGCCCCGGGCGCGCACCCGCAGCGACACCGTCGGTCCCGAGCGCCACCTGCTCGACATCGGGCGCATCCGCAACCATACTGATCACGACATCGACAACGCCCGCCAGCGCGCTGGCACTGAGGCAGGCGACTGCGCCGGCCTCGACCAGTGGCTGCATGGACTCTACACGCCGCGTCCAGACATGCACCACATGCCCGGCCTTGAGCAGGTTGAGCGCCATGGGGCGGCCCATCAGGCCGAGTCCGACAAATCCGACTTTCATTGGGTTTTGCTCCTGGATTGCAAGAGATGGTTGAGTCGCATCGAAACGAGGATAATCCCCGAATGACCTACGCCTCAATCATCAAGGAAATCGGACGTGGCGCCAAGGGTGCGCGCTCGATCGATGCCGATCAGGCCACGCGCCTGTTCGGCGACATGCTCGACGGCCGCATTCCGGATCTCGAGCTGGGTGCCGTTCTCATCGCCTTGCGCATCAAGAGCGAGTCGCTACCCGAGCTGATCGGCTTCAAGCGTGCGATCGATGCGCGCATCGCAAAGGTGACCGTGCCCTCGGGCACCCGCTGCGTGATATTGCCCACCTACAATGGCGCCCGTCGCCAGGCCAACCTAATGCCGCTGCTGGCGCTGTTGCTGGCGCGGGCCGATGTGCCGGTGCTGATTCAGGGGCGACACGACTTCGAAACCCGGGTGAGCCCTTTCGAGCTGCTGGCCGCGCTCGACATCCATCC
>JAEUNS010000345.1 GCA_016790005.1 Zoogloeaceae bacterium | reverse complement strand
GGGCGACGTGGCGCAAGCCGACTACGCCCTGGTGTGGAAGCCACCGGCAGAGGTGTTGCAGGGTCGCGTTGGGCTCAAGGCGGTGTTCAATCTCGGTGCGGGGGTCGACGCGGTGCTGGCGTTTCTCGAGCGCCATCCGGGTTTGCTGCCGCCCACGGTGAAGTTGATCCGGCTCGAGGATGCCGGCATGGCCTTGCAGATGACTCATTTTGTGGTGCATGCGGTATTGCATCATTTTCGGCGTATGGACGCCTATGCCGAAAGCCAGCGCCAGGCCCGTTGGGTGCCCTTGGCGCCGCGCGCGATGTCTGGCTATCCGGTAGGGGTGCTCGGTGCCGGGGTGCTGGGTGGGGCGGTGGCGCAGGCGCTGGTGGGCCTGGGCTTCGCGGTGCGTAGCTGGAGCCGCAACCCCAAGGCGCTTGCGGGCGTGAGCAGCTTCGCCGGTGCGCCAGCCCTGGCGCAATTCGCCGACGGCTTGCAGGTGCTGGTCAATCTTTTGCCGCGCACGCCCGAAACCGAGGGTATTCTCGACAACGCACTGTTCGAGCGACTTGCGCCCGGCGCGTGTCTGGTCAACGTGGCGCGTGGGGCGCATCTGGTCGAGGCCGACCTGATCGCGGCGCTCGAGCGGGGCCGGCTCGAGCGTGCGGTGCTCGATGTTTTTCGTGACGAACCGCTGCCGGCAGATCACCCATTCTGGCGCCACCCGCGCATCACGGTAACGCCGCATGTGTCCGCCGCCACCTTGCTCGACGACAGCGTGGCGCAGATCGCCAGCAAGATACGCGCGCTCGAGCAGGGGCAGCCGGTCAGTGGCGTGGTGAATGTGGGCCGCGGCTACTGAAGGCAGTATCTTTTGGGCCGAGCGGACATCCGCTGCGCTCAGTTTTCCGAAGCCGCTGCCTGCGCCGGCCTGACCGGCAGACACACCCGAAAGAGCGAGCCCTTGCCGACTTCGCTTTCGACCTCGATGCGGCCGTTGTGACGCTGGACGATACCGTATGAGAGCGACAGCCCCAGGCCGGTGCCGCTACCGACCGGCTTGGTGGTGAAGAACGGGTCGAAAATGCGCGACATGTTCTCGGGCGGAATGCCCTTGCCGGTGTCTTCGATCTCGATCCAGACTTCGCCGTTTGAACCCGCGCGGGTGCGGATGCTGATCGCGCCGCTCGTTTCGATGGCATGACCGGCATTGACCAGCAGGTTCATGAAGACCTGGTTCAACTGCGACACGATGCACCAGACTTCGGGGATTTCGCCAAAGTCCTTCACCACCTCGCATTTGTACTTGAGTTCGTTGCGCAGGATGTTGAGCGTTGACTCGAGGCCGGTGTGGAGATCGGCCCAGCCCCATTCCTGCTCGCTGACATGCGAGAAGCTCTTGAGGTCCTGCACGATCTTGCGCACCCGCGCGAGTCCGTCGCGCGATTCGGCCACAAGCGGTTTGATGTCGTTGCGGATGTAATCGAAGTCGCAATCCTGCTTCAGCAGCGCAACGGCCCTCAGCGCGGCGTCCGCATCAGCCGGATCTGCGGCTGCACGGTCGTAGGCGTCGATGATGTTTATCAAGTCGATCAGGTAGTTGTCGAGTGTGCCGAGGTTGGAGTGCACGAACGCTATCGGGTTGTTGAGTTCATGCGCGACACCCGCCGCCAACTGACCGATCGAGGCCATTTTCTCGGACTGCAGCAACTGGTTGTGTGCCTCTTCGAGGCGTTTGTTGAGCGCCCGCTGGGCCTCGAGATTGGCTGCAAGTTCCTGCTCCTGAAGGCGTCGTTCGCTGATGTCGGTGATCACGCCATCATAGAACTCGGCCTTGCCGCTGGCGTCGCGCAACACCGTGGTGCGGTCGAGAATCCAAAAATCATTGCCGTCCGCGGTCAGCAGCCGGTATTCCTGGTCGTAGGCGTTGCGCCCCTCGGCGGTATAGCGGCTAACCTCTTCGGCGACGCGGGGCAGGTCGTCCGGGTGCACCATCGCGCTGAACTGGGGCTGGCCGTGAAGCAGGTCTTCGACCCGGTAGCCCCAGCGTTCGACGTTTTCCGATACGTACACAACCGGCCATCCCGCAACAGCCCGCCAGCGAAAACACACGACCAGGCTGGCATTCACAACCTGGCGTGCAATCTGCAGCGCGTCATCCGAGCGTTGCTGACGCACGATCCGCCAAGTCTCGTTGGCGATCAACTGGATGGTTTCGACGTCGGTTTCGTCATACGGGTCGGCCTTGTTGCCCACACCCGTCATCAGCCTCACCTGGCCTTCCTCCACGACCGGCACACTCACGATGCGTTGCAGGTTCGAATGGCCGTCCGGAAGGCCCTTTTTGCCGCAGGCGCTTGCATAGTCGTTTATTACCACAGACTCGCGGGTACGCGCGGCGTCGGCCCAGAGGCCTGCCTTGCTGAGCGGGTAGTGCTTGTCGAACGTGGCAGTGCAGTAGTGCGCAAGCGTGCCGGTAGACCAGGCGACGAGTTCGATCATCTCTTCATCGTCATCGACGAAGTGCATGAATGCGATGTGGCTGTCGGTCATGCGTTCGATCAGGTCGAGTGCATACTGCATGAAGTCGCGCTCGCTCAGTTTTCTGCTGTGGTGGGGCAGCGCCAGCAGCGCCTCGGCGCGCCTTTTCTGCAGGTCGAGCAGGGCCTGGGCGCGGCGGCGGGCGGTAATGTTGGTTGCGACGCCATCCCACACGATGGAGCCGTCGGTAAGCTGACGCGGGCGTGAGCGCACCAGCAACCAGCCCCATTCACCGCCCGCCATCCGTACCCGCAACTCCATCGAAAAATCGCTCAGGGTGCGCAGGCTCTCAAGCTGGCACGCCTGCAATTCGGGTAGCTGTGCCGGATCGGTGTTCTGCTCCAGCAGGTCCGGGTTTGCGATCACGTCTTCGGGTGCCAGCCCCTGGATACGGGTGATGCCCGAACTTACATAGGTAAAGCAGGTTTTTCCGTCTGGTGCGACAGTGGTCTGGTAGATGTAGCTGTCGGGCAGGTTGTCACCGAGCAGGCGCAAGCGCTCTTCGCTGGCGCGCAGGGCCTGCTCTGCTGCGATCTGGGCGGTGATGTCCTCGAACATGGCCAGAAAGTAGTCCACCGCGCCATCGCCGGTTCGCACCGCCTGCACGGCGATGAAGGCGTCGATGGTCTTGCCGTCGCCGCGAATGTAACGCTTCTTGAGCTCGAAGCCCTCGATCTCGCCGCTCATCACCCGCTGGTAATACTGTTCGCTCACTTCCACATCGTCGGGATGGCTCATGTCGTAGACATGTCGCGACAGCATTTCGGCTTCGGAGTAACCCATGATGCTGCACAGCGCGGGGTTGACCACACGCCAGCAGCGGTCGCAATCGACGACCGCCATGCCGACCATGCCACGTTCGAAATAGATTCTGAAGCGGGTCTCGATCTCCGATTCACGCACCTGGGTGCGCGCCAGAGCCGCGCAGGCCGCCGCACTGACCGCAAGCAGCGCGAGCACGATGCCCCATTGCAGGGGGTGCCTGCTGTGCAGCAGTGCCTTGAGCTGGGCTGGGGGCAGATGGGTGACTGCGATCCAGCGGTAGTCATCCCCTGGCTTGTCGCCAATGCTCGCATCGGTCTCGCCTGAATCGCGCAGGGGCCCCGATCCGGTGCCCGGGGTGAGCCTTCGGTCGTCGTCCGCATTTTCCAGAGGGCTGACGGTATCGAAGGTCCAAAGACCGGCTTCGTCTTTGAACTGCCCCCTCTCGAGCGTGTTGATTCTCGCCCAGCTCGACGGATGCCGGCTTGCCAGGCTCAGATCGCGGCGATCGAACATGAATCCCCACTCATCGGCCTTGTCGGGTGCGAGCAGGAAGTAGCCGTCCTGATTGACCACTGCCAGCCGATCGGAGTACGACGCGCCCAGCTGGCGCACGAGATCGAGCGTTTGGTCTGCACGGTAGTTGAGAATCAGGATCCCGAGCTTTTCGCCATTGCTGTCGGAGATTGGCGTGGCAACCCGCAACATCGGCTTATAGGGCTTTTCGATCTCGCCGTGCTCGATGTTCAGGTCCAGCTCGGAAACATAGACCGCCTGGGGCATCAGCCCCATCGTTGCCCTGAAGTAATAGCGGTCGCCCTTGTTCTGAAGCTGCTCGGGTGCGATCTCGGTCGGTATGCCGTCCTTGTGGTCTACCCGCACGATCTCCTGCCCGTCACGCCCAATCCAGCGAATCTGGTCATACGCCGGTTTGGCCTGGGAGAACGCCATGAAATCATCGGCCGCGCGGCGGCGAGTTGCGGGGGTGGCGGCATCGGCAAGCTCGCGCAGCGTGCTGCTGCCCGCAATGGCGAGAAGATCGCTGATCACCACCTGCAGCCGACGGTCGAGCACCCCGCCGGCAAGGGTCACGCTGAGTTCTTCGGTGGTCTTGATTCTTCCGTACTCGATGCTTTCCCGGCTTCCCGAGAAAAAGTGATTGCCGATCAGAATCAATCCCGCCATGGGCAGGAATAGCTGGATGAACCGGCGCACTAGCGGGGTCATGCGGGCTCGCGCGGCCCGGGCGTGAAGGGGAGGTCCGCGGCGCGATCCTTGGCGAGGCGGAAGGCTTCGCGGATCAGCTCGCGCAATTGGTCGTCATCCCAGGGTTTGGTCAGGAACTTGTAGATCGCGCCGCGATTGATCGCACTGGTGACGGATTCCAGGTCGGTGTAACCGGTGAGTACGATGCGAACGGTGTCGGGATGGAGCTTGCGTACCCGCGATAGAAACTCGGTGCCAGACATTTCCGGCATGCGCTGGTCTGAAATCACCACCTGCACCGTGTTCTTTGCAAGCAGCTCGAGCGCTTCCACCGGCGAGGAGGTCGTGAGTATCGTATAACCCTCGCGCCGCAGCAGGCGCGACAAGGCGTTCAAAACGCCGACTTCGTCGTCAACCAGCAGTAGCGTCTGGGCGCTTGAATGTGAAATGCTCAGGATCGGCAGTTGTTTGTTGACGGCCAGTAGCCGGGCGAATTCATCTTCAGCCAATGCGGGGCTGAACAGGTAGCCCTGCATTGCGTCGCAGTGACGGCCGCGCAAGAAGCTCGCCTGGGCCTCGGTCTCGACACCTTCGGCGAGCACCGACAGGTTGAGACTTCGAGCCATGACGATGGCCGCGGTTGCGATCGCTGCGTTGACCGGGTTTTCGACGATGTCGCGCACGAAGCCCTGATCGATCTTGAGCTTGTCGAACGGAAAGCGCGATACATAGGCCAGTGATGAATAGCCGGTGCCGAAGTCGTCGAGCGACAGCTTCACCCCGAGAGCCTTCAGCCGGCGGCAAGTGGCGACCGCTTCGTCGACGTCGTCGATGAAGGCGCTTTCGGTGATCTCGAGCTCGAGCGAGGCTGCGGGCAGGCCGCTCTCGTTCAGCGCCTCCGTGACCACATCGATCAGCCTGGCCTGGCGAAACTGGCGGGTCGACAGATTGACCGCAACCCGCAGTGGCATCAGGCCGAGGTCGAGCCAGGCGCGGGTCTGGCGGCAGGCCTCACGCAGCGCCCATTCGCCAATCGGGATGATCAGCCCGGTTTCCTCTGCGATCGGGATGAATTCGAATGGGGATATCGGACCGAAGCTGGGGCTGTGCCAGCGCAGCAGCGCCTCCATGCCAATCATTTGGCCGCTCTGCAGGCTGACTTGGGGCTGGTAGTACACGCGCAACTCGTTGTGCTTCAGGGCCTCGCGCAGTGCGGTTTCGAGTGCGAGGCGGCGGGCGGCGTCGGCGTCCATCTCGGGCGAATAAAAGCGAAAGGTATTGCGGCCTGCCTGCTTGGCCCGAAGCAAGGCCGCCTCGGCACTCTTCAACAGGCTCGCGCCGCTGTCGCCATTCTTGGGGGCTACGCTGATACCGATGCTGGCGGTGATGATCAGCGCCTGGCCACCCACCTCGAAGGGCACTGCAATGGCATCCTGCATGCGCTGCGCGAGCGCGATCGCGTCCCGCTCCTGACCGAGGCTGGCCATCACGAAGCCGAACTCGTCGCCGGCCAGTCGCCCCACGGTGTCGCCCTCGCGCATCTGCAGGCTGAGGCGACGCGCAAACTCGATCAGCACCTCGTCGCCTGCCGGCGGGCCCAGGGTGTCGTTGATCAGTCTGAAACGATCGACGTCAACCAGTATTACCGCGGTATTGCGCTCGAAACGGCGGGCATTGAGCAGTGCCTGCTCCAGCCGGTCGGCGAACAGGTTGCGGTTGGGCAACTCCGTCATCGGATCGTGGCTGGACAGGTGCTGGATTCGCTCGGCAGCGGCGATCCGTTCGGACAGGTCGCTGAATACGCCTACGTAATGGGTCGCCTCGCCCGCATCGTCCCTGACGCAGGATATGCTCAGCCACTCGCTCACCAGCGAGCCATCCTTGCGCCGGTTGGTGATCTCACCCTGCCAGCTACCGTAAGCGTCGAGTTTCTCCCACATGTTGCGGTAGAAACTGTCGCCATGAACGCCCGACTTGAGCACGCTGGGGTCCCTGCCCAGCACTTCTTTCGGCAGATAACCGGTGACCTGGGTGAATGCCTTGTTGGTGACCAGAATGCGTCGGCTCGCGTCGGTGATGCAGATGCCGTCGTTGATGCCGGTGAACACCACGCCGGCCAGGCGTTGCTCGGCCTCGGCGGCCTTGCGGGCGCTGATGTCGAGCATGATTCCGATCGTGCGGCGCGGCTCACCGCCCGGGCCGCGCTCGATGACCCTGCTACGCGACTCGACCCAGCGCCAGTTGCCGTCGCCATGAAGAATCCGGAACTCGTCGACCATGGCCCTGGCTTGGTGCTTCGCGACATGTTCGAAGCGCTTCTCGAGAGTCGCCCGGTCGTCCGGCTGCACCAGTGCGAGGCACTCACCTATGGTCGCCGGCGCCCGAGCATAGCCAAGAATGTCGCACAGGTCCGCGTTCCAGTGGTTTTGCCCGTTCGCATGATCATGTTCCCAGACGCCGAACCCCGCAGCCTGAAAGGCGAGCCCAAGATGCATCTCGAGCAACGCGTTCTCATGGGTGCGGCGGGCGACCTCCTGCTCGAGCCAGTCCCTTTGGCCGGCCAGTTGGCGCTTTGCTTGATGGAGTTCGAGCTGTGCTCGCGCCCGCGCGATCAGCACCGGAAACTTGATGGGCTTGGTGATGTAGTCGGCGGCCCCTTCGGCAAGCCCTTGGCCTTCGTCCTCTTCGCTGTCGAGGGCGGTCACGAAGATCACCGGAATGTCGGCCGTGAGCGGGTTCTTGCGCAACTCGGCAAGCACTGCATGACCATCCATGCCCGGCATCATGATGTCGAGCAGTATCAGATCAGGGTGCGGTGCGAGTGCCGCATAGCGCAGCGCCACCGGGCCGGCATTGGCTGCGCGCACCTCGGCGCCTTCCCTGTGCAGCATCTCGGCAAGCAGATTGAGGTTTGCCGGAACGTCGTCGACCACCAGAATCAGCGGGCGCGAGCCGTCACTGGCGAGCAGTCGCCCTTCGGGTGATGTGTTCGGCTCCAGATCGGTGTCGGCGACGGTCATGCCAATTCCGTGCTTGTGCTCACGACTATTTTGCACCCGTTGGCGTTTTTATCGCTTATGTAGTTTCAGGTTTTATTGCGAAGATTCCGCAAAGCGGTCGCGGCTGCATCGAAATCGAAATCGGTCATTGCTCTTTCCAGTGGGTCGAGCCGTGTGCCGAAAGCCTGGCGTAGTTGAGCAAGCTCGCGCTTGAACAGCAGGCTTGCCTCGATGTTGCCACTGTCGAGATCCTGGCTCAGTTCATCGAGTAGCGCCGTCATGGCCTGCTCGGAGATCGGCGCTGGCGAGGGGGTGCTTTCTTCGTCACCGCTGTCGGTCTGAGTGTCTGCCTGCGGCAGCCATTTGAGCAGAACGGAATATAAAGCCTCGGGCTCCACCGGCTTGGCGATGAAGTCATTCATGCCGCAGGCCACGCAGGCGGCGCGGTCCTGCTCGAACACGTTGGCGGTCATCGCAAGGATGGGAATGGTGGCAAGGCCGGGCAGGGCCCTGATCTGGCGGGTTGCCGCGAGCCCGTCGAGGCGTGGCATCTGCAGGTCCATCAGGATCAGGTCGTATTCTCGGGTCGTGGCCATCTCGACCCCTTCGACGCCGTCGACTGCGGTTTCGACCTCCACGCCGGCGAGTTTCAGCAGCTTGACTGCCACCATGCGCCCGATCTCGTGGTCTTCGACCAGCAGCACCCGGGCTGCCGGTCGGCGCGCGCGCAGTCGGGCTTCAGCCTCCTTGCGTGGGGTTCTGGGCGGGGCGGGGCGGGGCACGCCGACCCGAATCGTGAGCCAGAAGCAGCTACCTTGACCCGGGGTGCTGTCTACGCCGGCCTCGCCACCCATCAGCTCGGCGAGATTGCGCGATATGGCCAGTCCGAGCCCGGATCCGCCGTGCTCGCGCGTGAGGCTGGTGTCCGCCTGTTCGAAGGCCGAGAAAAGGCGCGCCACCACGTCGGGGGCAATGCCTGGTCCGTTATCGCTTACCGAAAACCTGAGCATCCAGCCGCTGTCGTCGCGGGCAAGCGTCTCTCCTCGCAGTCTGATGCGGCCTGTGTCGGTGAACTTGACTGCGTTGCCGGCGAAGTTGAGTACGGCCTGGCGCAACCGGGTGGGGTCGCCGTCGACCGTGGCCGGAAGATCGGCTGTGTCTACTTCAACATCGAGGCCCTTGTGGCGGGCCGCCTGGGTGATCAGCGACGCAACCACACGGAGCTCTTCGCCCGGGCTGAAGCTGGAGCGGACGAGTGTCATCTTGCCCGCCTCGATTCGCGACAGGTCGAGTATGTCGTTGATCACGTTGAGCAGATGTCCGGCCGCCCGGGTGATGCCGACCAGCTTGTCGAGTTGGTCAGGCGCGAGGGGCGAGCGCTTTAGCAGGTGACACATGCCGATGATTGCATTCATCGGGGTGCGGATCTCGTGGCTCATGTTGGCCAGAAAGGCGCTCTTGGCATGGGTCGAGGCTTCGGCGGCCTGGCGTGCATCGATGAGCTCGCGGGTGCGCTGCTCGACCAGGGTTTCGAGATGGTTGCGGTGCGCCTCGAGCTCGGTCGCCATCGCGTTGATGCCTTTTTCCAGCGCTTCG
>JAEUNS010000347.1 GCA_016790005.1 Zoogloeaceae bacterium | reverse complement strand
TGCTCGGTGCGGTGTACAAGCAGTTCGGCGGTCAGCCATTGCCCTCGCTGCCGCTCAAGGGGCCTTATTCGGTGCATGATTTTGCCCGCTCGGCGCGCTTTTTCGGGCTCAAGTGCGCCATGCCGGAGAATTTTCCGATCTCCACCCAGCATGCGGCGCGCGCCCATTACTGCTTGCATGATCAGGATCCTGCGCTCGCACGCCAGGTGTCGCTCGCACTCTTGCGTGCTTATTTCGTCGAGGGGCGTGACATCTCGCAGCTCGATACGGTCATCG
This sequence comes from Zoogloeaceae bacterium, assembly GCA_016790005.1. GTDB lineage: Bacteria > Pseudomonadota > Gammaproteobacteria > Burkholderiales > Rhodocyclaceae > UBA2357. The sequence continues at coordinate 1,622 of JAEUNS010000347.1, read as the reverse complement.
ACATTGCCGCCGCGCAAGGCGTTGCGGCCGATACCCTGCGCGCAGCGGTTGGCAGCGACGAGGCCAAGGCCCACCTGAAGCTCGAGTGCGAAGCCGCCATCGCGCGCGGCGTGTTCGGGTCGCCCTTTGTCATCATCGACGACGAGGCCTTCTGGGGCGCCGACCGCCTGCCGCAAATCGAACGCTGGCTCGAAACCGGCGGTTTCTGAAGCAGCCGACAAGGGCCCAGCCTATGCCGCTGCCCCATCGCGGTAGCTACTCGGGGCCACCCCCGTCCATTTCCGGAACGCCCGGGCAAAGCTCTTCTCGCTGTCAAAGCCCGCCGCAGCGGCGATTTGCTTGATCGGCTTGCGGGTCTGCAGCAGCAGTTTGATGGCCCGCTCGTGGCGAACCTCGTTCTTGAGGCTTTGCAGCGACACACCTTCTTCCTTCAATTGGCGGTGCAGGGTGCGGACCGACAGGTTGAGCTGCAGTGCCAGCTGCTCGGCGGTGTGGGCCGCGCCCGGATTGGCTTGGAGCAACTGGCTGACGCTATGCACCAGCAGGCGGTCGCGGCGGTATTGCAGCACGGTGAGCGGCAGCGCGCGCTGCAGCATGGTTTGCAGCGCGCGTTCGTCGCGGCGCACCGGCAGTGACAGGTAGCGGCTGTCGAAGCTGAAGCCTGCCTGCGTGGTCTCGAATCGCAGCGCTCCCGGAAACAGGTAGGGGTAGGCATCCAGGTGCGGGGGGGCGGCGAAGGGAAAGCTGCTCTCAGACAGCGCGATGCGCGAATCCACCAGCCAGCTGAGATAGCCCAGCAGATAGCGCAGGGTGCTGACCAGGCATAGCTCGCGCATCTCGCCGAAATCCCGTGCTTCATGGATGCTGACCGAGGCACTGCTGCGCTGGTGGCTGAACTCGAGGGTCAGGTCGTCGATCAGCAGGCGGTGGTGGCGGCACCAGCGCTTGAGCGCCACCTCGAGCGTCGGCGCGGTGAGCGATGCGCGGCACAGCATGCCATAGCTGCCCCAAGGCAGGCGGCGCGAGAACCAGCCCAGGGCCTCGTCGTCAAGCTCCTGCATCGCCATGCCACAGGCGAGCTCCATCTGGGCCGCGGTGACGCGTGCGCAGGGGTCGTCCAGGGCATCTGGCGAGATCCGCGCCTGCTCCAGCATGTTGGCGGGATTCATGCCTCGTCGCCGATATCCGAGCACGATTGCACGGATGAACGCCATCGGCGTGGCGGCGCGCCCCTGGGTGAGTTCGGTCGTCGAGGGGGTGATTATCTTCATGCTCAAAATCTAGGCTTGCCTGGCACGATTTGCAACCCCGTTGGCAGTTGTCGCGCACCGCTTGTCGTAAGCTCCACACACGATCAGGCAAGCGCGTGGATAATCGTCATGCGCGTGCCGTGAGCACGCTACGCATAAACGGAGAAGGAGACAAACCATGCATATTCCGAGCCTCGATTTCCACCTGGGCGAAACCATCGAAGCGCTGCGCGACACCTTGCGCGATTTCTGCGCGACCGAGATCGCGCCGCGCGCCGCCGACATCGACCGGCAGAACGAATTTCCCGCTGATCTGTGGAAGAAGCTGGGCGACCTCGGCGTGCATGGCATGACGGTGAGCGAAGAGTACGG
>JAEUNS010000273.1 GCA_016790005.1 Zoogloeaceae bacterium | reverse complement strand
GGAGACGCGTCTCGTCATTATCGGTTCAGCTCCGTTTGGCAGATGCGTTGATGGTTTTTCAGCTCACAGGCTCTGGACGCAGGCAAGGACTTCTTCAATATGGCCGGGCACCTTGACGCCCCGCCATGCCCGTGCGATGCGGCCTTCACGGTCGATCACGAAGGTGCTGCGCTCAAGCCCGCGCACCTGTTTGCCATACATGTTTTTCATTTTCATGACATCGAAGCCGGTGCATGCGATTTCGTCCGGATCGGAGATCAGCTCGAACGGCACTTCGAGCTTGGCTTTGAAGTTCTCATGCGACTTGAGGCTGTCGCGCGACAGGCCGAACACTTCACAGCCCAGCGCCTGAAAGGCCGGGTAATGATCGCGAAAGGCCGCCGTCTCATTGGTGCAGCCCGGGGTGTTGTCCTTGGGGTAGAAGTAGAGCACCAGCGGCGTACCGCGCAGGGCCGCCATCGATACGGTCTTGCCTCCGGTCGCGGGCAGGGTGAAATCGGGGCTTGGGGTGAGTTCGGCGGTGTTCATGCGGTCTCCGGTGTTGTCGCTCTGGCTGTCAGCGTAACGGACGAGAGCGAGGTTTGACAATCTGGCCGCGAAAAGAGTCCGGTGCCAGTTTGGCGTCGTTCGGCGGGCGTTGGAGTCCGGACGCCAAGCTTGCTTGGCTGGTAGTGGTCGGGACCGTGCCTGTAATGATGATTGCGGGGCAACCGGGCAAATCGTTCATCGAGACACATCTGCGCAGCCTGCCGATAGATCGCGACTACCGCGATCGTATTCGGGCTGCAGCTGTGGTGATCCGATTGGCGCGGCCAGCGCACGCGACTAGCACGCTTTGGGTGTTCGCCCGAGCGGAGGTGCTCAGGTCCGGTCGTAGAGCAGGGCGGCTGCGACCGCTCGACCTTCGGATACGAGCACGTTGTAGGTGCGGCATGCGGCTGCGAAATCCATGATCTCGTAGCCGATGCGCGCCTCGATCAGCGGACGCAGCACACTGACCGGCGGGAAGCGCAATCGCGAACCGGTGCCGACCAGCACGACCTCGGGCCGCATAGCCGCGATTGCGGTGAAGTCGTCGGCACCGAGCGCTTCGAAACCACCGGGCGCCCAGCCGGTAATGATCTGCTTGGCGTCGAGCAGCAGGTTGCCGTCATGCCTTACCCGGTTGATCATGAGGTGTCCGTCGCCGTAGCCGGTGATCAGGTTGAGGCTCGGATCGTGTTCGAGGTTGAGTTTCATCGGTGGTTTGTGTTTGCTCGAATTGCCGCGGTGTTCCCGCTTGGATAAGATTATAGTCTTTCTGTCGCACAGCCTGAGCCAAAGGGGTTCGGCAAGCCAGAATGAAGACCAACGACCGAGGATGACCAAAATGAGTGCCGCCAACAAACTGCAGATTGCCGCAAGCGACGGATTGGCCAGCGCGGTGACTGCGGCAGCGCATGCGCCACAGCCGCGTCTGGTCAGGAAGTCTGCAAAGCTGCTCGATGTCTGCTATGACATTCGTGGGCCGGTCCTCGAGCGTGCAAAGCAGCTCGAGGACGAGGGGCACAAGATCATCAAGCTGAACATCGGTAATCTGGCTGCGTTCGGGTTCGATGCACCCGAAGAAATCCAGCGCGACATGATCCGGAATCTGCCGAATTCGTCCGGCTATTCCGACTCCAAGGGCATCTTCGCCGCGCGCAAGGCGGTCATGCACTACACCCAGCAGAAGAATATCAAGGGTGTGGATATCGAGGACATCTACATCGGCAATGGAGTGTCCGAGCTGATCGTGATGGCGATGAATGCGCTGCTGAACGTCGGTGACGAGGTGCTGGTGCCGGCGCCCGATTATCCGCTGTGGACGGCGGCGGTCAGCCTTTCGGGGGGCAAGCCGGTCCATTACCGCTGCGATGAGTCGAAGGGCTGGTTTCCCGACATCGAGGACATGCGGGCCAAGATCACGCCCAATACTCGGGCGATCGTGGTCATCAACCCCAACAATCCGACCGGGGCGCTCTATCCGGACGAGGTGCTGCAGAAAATCATCGCGCTTGCGCGCGAGCATGACCTGATTCTTTACTCGGACGAGGTTTACGACAAGGTACTCTACGATGGTGCCACCCACACGTCGCTGGCTGCGCTTTCCGAGGATGTGCTGACGATCGTCTTCAACGGCCTGTCGAAGAACTACCGCTCCTGCGGTTACCGGGCAGGCTGGATGGTGGTGTGTGGCGACAAGCGCCCGGCTCACGATTACATCGAGGGCCTGAACATGCTTGCGTCGATGCGGCTGTGCGCAAACGTGCCCGGGCAGTATGCGATTCAGACCGCGCTCGGTGGCTACCAGAGTATCGACGACCTGGTTGCCGAAGGCGGCAGGATGCGTCGCCAGCGGGATCTCGCGCATGAACTGATCAACGCCATTCCAGGTGTCAGCTGCGTGAAGCCCAAGGCAACGCTATACATGTTTCCCAAGCTCGATCCAAAGATCTACCCGATCGAGGACGACCAGGCCTTCATCGCCGAGCTGCTCGAAGAAGAGCGGGTGCTGCTGGTGCAGGGCAGTGGCTTCAACTGGCCCGAGCCCGATCACTTCAGGCTCGTGTTCCTGCCGCACGAGGACGATTTGCGTGACGCAATTGCAAGAATCGCGCGCTTCCTTACCCACTACCGCAAGCGTCACGGCACTGAATAGCGACGGGCAAGCCAGTAAGGACGCTACAAAGGGGCCCCGGGTGCGAGCATCCGGAACCCGGGCTTTTGAACCAGAATAACCACAGACGAAAGACAACAATGAAACCAATCAGTGTAGGCCTGCTGGGCATCGGAACCGTCGGCGGCGGTACGTTCAACGTGTTGAAGCGCAACGAAGAAGAGATCACCCGGCGCGCCGGCCGTCCGATTCGCATCACCGCCGTGGCCGACAAGAATCTCGAGCTCGCTCGTCAGGTCACCGGTGGTGGGGTCCGGATTACCGATGATGCGTTCAGCGTGGTCAGCGACCCCGAGATCGATATCGTCATCGAACTGATCGGTGGCTATGGCGTGGCGCGCGAGCTGGTGATGAAAGCGATCGAGAACGGCAAGCATGTCGTCACCGCCAACAAGGCACTGCTTGCCGTCCACGGCAACGAGATCTTCGCCGCAGCGCAGGCGCGAGGTGTGATGGTGGCCTTCGAGGCGGCTGTAGCGGGTGGCATTCCGATCATCAAGGCCTTGCGCGAGGGGTTGTCGGCCAACCGCATCGAATGGATCGCCGGCATCATCAACGGCACCACCAACTTCATCCTGTCCGAAATGCGCGACAAGGGGCTGCCGTTTGCCGAGGTGCTGAAAGAGGCCCAGGCGCTCGGTTATGCCGAGGCCGATCCGACCTTCGATATCGAAGGGGTCGATGCCGCGCACAAGGCCACCATCATGAGCGCGATCGCCTTCGGCATTCCGATGCAATTCAATGCCGCACACATCGAGGGAATTACCAAGCTCGACAGCGTCGACATCACCTATGCCGAACAACTCGGATACCGGATCAAGCTGCTCGGCATCGCGAAGATGCGCGATGCCGGCATCGAGTTGCGGGTGCACCCGACGCTGATCCCGGCCAAGCGTTTGATCGCCAATGTCGAAGGGGCGATGAATGCGGTGATGGTGCAGTGCGATGCAGTCGGTTCGACGCTTTACTACGGCAAGGGCGCCGGCGCCGAGCCCACCGGCAGCGCGGTCATCGCCGACCTGGTCGACGTGACCCGCCTGCACACTGCCGACCCCGAGCACAGGGTGCCGCATCTTGCCTTCCAGCCCGATCAGGTGCGCGATCTCAGGGTTTTGCCGATCGACGAGGTCATCACCTCGTATTACCTGCGTATGCGGGTCGACGACAAGCCGGGGGTGCTGGCCGACATCACCCGGATTCTCGCCGACAGCGACATCTCGATCGAAGCGATGATCCAGCGCGAAGCGGCGGCGGGCGAAGCCCAGACCGACATCATCATGCTCACCCACGAGACGGTCGAAAAGAACGCCAACGTCGCAATCGCCAAGATCGAGGCACTATCGGTGGTGAATGGGCCGGTTGTGCGGCTGCGGATGGAAAGTCTGCAGTAAGGTATTCGGGTTTCTCGTCAAGCGCAACGGCCACCTGAGGGTGGCCGTTGCGCTTGGTACCGCTGGAGGAGCGGGCCTGAGGCCCGGCCCCTTACGGCGTTGGCGCCGGCGGCTGAACGCGCACCACCGTGTAAGAGGTTCCCTCGTAAGTGTTTCTACCGTCCGTCGCGCTAACGTCGAGCTGGAAGACGAGTTCGGTGTCGGCGAGTACGCTGGGTGCGAAGAAGCTCGGCGTGGGCGAGGTGGAATTGGCGAGGGTGATCCGCGGTCCCACGGTCTGCGACCAGCGGAAGCTCGGGTTGGTGAGGGTCGTGCCGTTCAGGTTAGCCTGGCCTGTGAGCGATACCAGGTCGCCCGAGATCTTCGATTGAGCGCTTCCCGCAAAGACGGTCAGCCCTGCAAGGCTTGGGTCGAGATCGCCCACGATCACCAGAACGTCAGCGCTTACAGACTCGCTGCGGCCATTGATTCTGCCGGACGCAGTCAGGGTGAATTGATAGTCT
>JAEUNS010000131.1 GCA_016790005.1 Zoogloeaceae bacterium | reverse complement strand
CGAACTGGCGGGGCCGAGGGTGGCGACGATCTTGGTGTTGCGCGAGGTACTCACGGGGTCTCCTTTGGGGCTGGGGGCGCGTTGTCTTTGTTGTGTGGGTTGTCGTTTGGGGCGTCAGGGTTCAGCGTGCCGGATCGCCGGCCCGCGCATGTTGGCGATAGCGCTCGATCAGCGCGGCAGTGCTGGCGTCATGGGGGTTGCTATCGCTCGTGGCGCCGAGGTCTTCGAGGACTCGCGCGGCGAGTTGCTTGCCGAGCTCGACGCCCCATTGATCGAACGAATTCACCCCCCACACCACGCCTTGCACAAAGGTGCGGTGCTCGTACAGGGCGATCAGCGCGCCGAGGCCGAAGGGGTCGAGACGTTCGAGCAGCAACATGTTGCTGGGTCGGTTGCCCGGGAACACCCGGTGCGGTATCAGCGCGCGGATGCGTTCTTCGGCAAGGCCGGCTGCGCGCATCTCGGCCTCGACCTCGGGCGCAGACTTGCCACGCATCAGCGCCTCGGCCTGCGCCACCATGTTGGCGAAGGCGACCCGGTGATGATGGTCGAGGTGAGCCGGATGATCGAGCACGCCGATGAAGTCGATCGGTGCGAAGCGCGTGCCCTGGTGCAGCATCTGGAAGTAGGCATGCTGGCCGTTGATGCCGGGCTCGCCCCAGATCACCGGGCTGGTGTGGCAGCGCACCGGGCTGCCATCGAGTTTCACCGACTTGCCGTTAGACTCCATGTCGAGCTGCTGCAGATAGGCGGGCAGCCGATGCAGGCGCTGGTGATAGGGCGCGATGACTTGGGTGGGGGCATCGAGAAAGTCGATGTTCCAGATACCCAACAACGCCATGATCACCGGCAGGTTTTGCTCCAGCGGCGCAGTGCGGAAATGTTCGTCCATCGCATGCGCACCGGCCAGCAGGCGATCGAAAGCGTCGGCACCGATCTGCAGCACGATCGGAAGGCCGATCGCGCTCCATAGCGAGTAGCGGCCGCCGACCCAATCCCAGAAGCCGAACATGTTGTCCGTGTCGATGCCGAACGCGCTCACCGCCTCGGCATTGGTCGACACCGCGACGAAGTGGCGCGCGACCGCTGCGTCGCTGCCGGCATGGCCGATCAGCCAGCTTCTTGCGGTGTGGGCGTTGGTGAGGGTCTCCTGAGTGGTGAAGGTCTTCGAGGCGACGATGAAGAGTGTCGTCTGGGGATTCACCTTCTTCAGGACGTCGTCAATCTGCACCCCGTCGACGTTCGATACGAAGTGCATGCGCAGACCGGGGTGGGCGAAGGCTTGCAGTGCTTCGCACACCATCAGCGGGCCGAGGTCCGAACCGCCGATGCCGATATTCACCACGTCGGTGATCGGCCGGCCGGTATAGCCCAGCCAGCTGCCGACCCGTACCTGCTCGCTGAAGCGACGAATCCGCTCGCGCACGGCCACGACATCGGCCATCACGTCATGACCCTCGACGCCGAGGCTTGCACCGGCAGGGCGGCGCAAGGCGGTATGCAGCACTGACCGGGCCTCGGTGGTGTTGATGCGCGCACCCTCGAACATCGCTGTCGTGTGCTCGGCCAGACCTGCCTCGCGGGCAAGTCCGAACAGCAGCGTGAGTGTTTCGTCGGTGACGCGGTTCTTGGAGTAGTCGAGAAAGACCCCGCATGCTTCAAGCTGCATGCGCGCTGCGCGTGCCGGGTCAGCGGCGAAGATCTCGTTCAGGTGCTGTTCGCCGAGCGCTTCGCGATGGGCGCTCAGGGCATGCCAGGTGAGGTTGAAGGCGGGTTTGGTCATGATGAGGGTCCTTAGCGGAGGTTGGGGCCTGACGGGCTGGCGGCCTGCGTGTGCGCGGCGCGTGCGTCGCAACCCATGGACAAGGGGGTTTCCAGTGCGCGCGCCGCACCCAGCAGGGCGGGGTAGGGCGCGTCGATCACATAGGTCGGGATCTTAGCCAGATAGGCCGCGAAACGGCCCTTCTGTTCGAAGCGTTGGCGAAAGGCCGATGCGCCAAAGAATGCGCCGAGCCTGGGCACGATGCCGCCGCCCACGTAAACACCGCCGCGTGCACCCAGCGTCAGCGCGAGATCACCGGCCACGGTGCCGAGCATGGCGCAGAAAGTATGCAGGGTATCGACGCACAGCGGGCAGCTGCCCTCCAGACCACGGGTGCTGATCTCGGCACTGCTCAGCGCGCGTGCAGGTTCGCCGGCAAGCTTGACGATTGCATCATG
>JAEUNS010000108.1 GCA_016790005.1 Zoogloeaceae bacterium | reverse complement strand
ATCGCCGAAGGCGTCGAAACCGCCGAGCAGCGCGACTGCCTCGCAGTGCAAGGCTGCAAAGCCTATCAGGGCTACTACTTCGGCCGCCCGGTACCGGCCGATCAGTTGTGCTTGGTACCGAAGATCTTGTCGCCCGCATCGCCCAAGCCGGGAATGATGTAACCGATCTCGTTCAGGTGGCTGTCGATGCTGGCGGTGTAAATCTCGACGTCCGGGTGACGCACGTTCATCAGCTCGATGCCCTCGGGCGCCGCCACCAGCACCAGCGCCTTGATGTGACTGCAGCCATTGCGCTTGAGCATGTCGACGGTGGCCGCCAGCGAGCCCCCGGTTGCCAGCATCGGGTCGATCACCAGCGCCATGCGCTCGCCCAGGTGGCCGACGAACTTCTCGAAATATGGCGCCGGCTCGAGCGTTTCTTCATTGCGGGCGATGCCCACCACGCTCACCTTGGCGCTCGGAATCATGTCGAGCACCCCTTCGAGCATGCCCAGCCCGGCGCGCAGGATGGGCACCACGGTAACCTTCTTGCCCTTGAGCTGGTCGATCTCCACCGGCCCCGCCCAACCCTCGATCACCGTCTTCTCGAGCGGAAAGTCCTTGCACGCCTCATACGCCAGCAGGCGGGCCAACTCGGACGTAAGCTCACGAAACTTCTTGGTGCTGATCTCGGCTTCACGCATCAAACCGATCTTGTGACGGACGAGCGGATGGTTGATCTGTTGAATCGGCATGGCACACTATTCCAGCAAGGTCGGGAGAGCCATGAGTTTAACGTGAAGACCGTCCGCCCGCGCGTCCGCTACAATGGCGCCTCGACTCAGCCCAAGCAGGAAGCCATCGCATGACCATAGACCTGCAGGAACTCATCCTGGCCCGCGAAGAAGCCGACTGCCTGGCCGACGAAGCGGTAGTCGAAGCCGCGCTGGAACGCATGGCCACCGAAATCACCGCAGCCCTCGCGCACACCAACCCGATCGTCTATTCAGTGATGAACGGCGGACTGATTCTTGGCGGCCGCATCCTGACCCGCCTGCCGTTTCCGCTGGAAGTCGCTTACCTGCACGCCACCCGCTACGGCCATGCGTTGCAAGGCACCCTGCTCGACTGGCGGGTGCGCCCCACCCAGGACCTGCGCGGGCGCACCGTGCTGGTGCTGGATGACATCCTCGACGAAGGCCACACCTTGGCCGCAATCATCGAATACCTCAAGAACGAAGGCGCGCGCGAGGTCTATAGCGCGGTACTCACCCACAAGATCCACGACCGCAAGGCCTACCCCGGCATGCGGGCGGACTTCACCGGCCTGGATGTCGCCGACCGGTTCTTGTTCGGCTGCGGCATGGATTACAAGGGGTACTGGCGCAATGCGCCGGGGATTTATGCGGTCAAGGGGTTGTGACGCGCTGCAGCCACCCGGCGGCACTCGAGTGGATTCACCTGGCTTTTGCAAGTCACCGTTACGGCCGGTCGGCTTTCTGAGCCTGCGCTATAACGCGGACCTCGCCGAAATCTCTTAGCCGCATCAGGCTCTTGCGAACGAGATGGGGAACAAGCAGGTGCGGCGGCATGCGTAGCGTGTGACCACGCAAATAGAGCAGCGACCGGGCCGCATCGACCGCCGGACTCCTGCAGCTCACATGATCGGGCTGAAGCGCACGCTCGAACAACGCATCCAGAACCTTCACTGCCATCGCACCCGGACCCAAAGGGCCCAGCGCCGCATCCAAGCCGGCCGGCATGTCGAGTTCCAACACACGCACCAGGTAGCGCTGGGCATAAAACAGCGGACGACCCAGATCGAGTTCGATCGCACGGCCTATGAGGGTCTGCCAATCGGTCAGGTCATGAACGAAAAGCTCGACGAGCTCGTAGAGATCGAACAGGTCACGCAACGCATGATCGAATTCTCCGTCGTTGAACAGATGCACCGCACTATGCAGAATCATGTCGTGCGGTGCGAGCACAAAGACATCGCTGCGATCGGGACATGGCACCGCTGCAGCCAGGAGCTTTGCGGCATCCGGATGCAGGGGCGCGGTATCCGGGGTCAGGTTGTGATGAACGTCAACCACACTCATGCGCCGGATGTGTCGCATGGGGGGCAACTCGTGCATCCAGGTGCGGTAGTAGCGCTCGTCGTATGCATCGTGATGACCCGACGCCCAACCCTTGAGCATGAGCGCCAACTCGGCTTCACCCAGGCGGGCGCGCGGCACAAGAACGTCGAGATCGGCAAAGAGCCTGCAGCGTCCGGGTTTCAGTCCGGCCATCACATAGGCAGCCCCCTTAAGCAGCACCAGCGGAATGGCCCTTTCCGCGAGCGCGTCCACCAGGTGTTCGACCTCCCAGCGCACGGCCTGCTGTTGCCTGAGCTGAACCTCGAGAATGGCGCAAAGGTGCCGGCGCGGCGCAGTTGGCGTTGCCTCGAGCAGATCGGCCTCGATCAGCGTGACCGCGAGTCGCGCCAGGAGTTGAGCACTGCGCGCCTGCCTGATCAGAAGCCCCCAGCCCGCCGTATCGAGGCTCCGGACGGAACCCGGATTCAGTAGCACGGCAACCAGCAGGCTACGATCGTGCCTCATCCCTCGACTCCGATGCGCTGCTCGATCGCCGCGATCACCTCATCGAGATCACCATACTCGGCGCTGAAGCCGCTCACACGCTCAACCAACTGTGACATGGCCATGAAGCCCCGCTCTCTCAGGAGGCTGTAGTTGAACGCATTCTCGACCAGGCTCATGAAAACATCGGACTTGCGCACCGATGCCAAGCGCGTGGTCGCATTGGCCACATAGCGCGGAAACACGACCCAACTCGGGGATACGCGCTCCCCGATGCGGCGCACGCTCTCGGCAGAAGGCTTCATGTGGGCGACCGAGCCTTTGGTCGTATCATGAATCGGCTGGGAAATGAACGATTCCGGCGCAAACGCACGCATGACTTCGATCGACCGGTTCTTCAAGCTCACCGGACGCGCCAGCGGCTGAAGATGACCATCTTCCGGGTCGATCAGAACCAACTCGTCGGACAACAAGCGCCACCCACGCGTCATCAGTGCGGCACACAGCGTACTCTTGCCCGATCCCGACGGGGCCGGCAGTATGATCGCCGCGCCGTCACGCTCGAGCACCGCCCCATGAATGATCATGAACGTGTGCGCATGCGAATAGATACACCAGTTCATACCCCATTCGAGCATCGCGAAGGCCTGGCTCCACGGCAGGGGTTTGAACGGACGCAGCCCGCTGTCGAACTCGAAATGCACCTGCTTGCGCACGAAGCGACGCAAACCGCCAGAAGATCGAACGGCCACATGAAAGTCGACGAAGGTTTCCGGCCCCACAACCGGAAAATCCGGGTACAAGGTGGCGAGCGATGACGCAATCGCACCCGATGCACTGTTGATCCGGAATACGAACGGCCCGGTGACCAGCCCCAGTCCCGGGCCGTTCAGCCGCCTGGACAACTCGCCGGGAGGCAAGTCATGGAGTTTCAATGGCTGAATACCGGAGTAGTCCTGTTGAAATCAGGGTCTCTGCAGCGGACTCGACCCCCGAACCGGACTCACTGGCCGCAATGAGCTCACCCCAGCGAACCGGGCCTGAAGAATCCTGCAATACACTGATCAGGTGCCCCGCAGGGCTGTAGAACCTGTGCGTGTCCCCACTTAAGCTGTCATAAGCCACCGCGTCGCCGTCCCAGAGCCTCCATAGGAACCCACTCTGGTCGAGTTCGACGAGGGTACTGGCGCTTAGTGCGGCCACGAACTCAAGGCGTCGTAATCGTTGTTTGCATGCTCGAAAAGACTGGCTAAGCCTTCCGGATCAGAGCCCGCTGAAGCATTGAACATCGCAATGACTTGCTCCGGCGTGTACGGAAACCCCGGATTATCAATATTGTTTGTCGGAAAAGCGTAGGAATTTACGAGCGCCCCCACCGCATGCAGGCCCAGTTTGTAAGGATTTTCGTTCCCAGGGAGTACGATCACTTCACCCAGTGTCAGGTCAGCAAAATTGAATGCCGTCCTTCCCTTGCTGATCGTCGTCACAGTGAAAATATCTCCGAACCGAGTTGAGGGACTGACGCTTTCAGGCCAGGCATACTGCTTTTGTGACCAAAAGCCTGCCGATTTACCGCACCCGCCCTGTGTGTGCTGGCCGGACAGATTGGCCGAAGCCAGCGCTGACGGGGTGCAGGTGTCGCCGTTAGCCCATGCAGGACGACTCGCGATCGTCATCAACAACGGCGCTGAGACACCGCCGAGCATCAATCTGCGACGGCGCTCCGCCGATTTGCGCGCACCGTCAGCCGCGGGCTCGACGTGCGCTTGGTCGTTAGGAGATGAATTCATGATTTCGCCTGAGCATGTATGTTCTGATGATTCAAGATAGCATGGCCTCGTGTTGTGCGTAATCGCAACGAAACCCTTGCCGTGACCAATATCACAAAAGCAAAAACTATGCCGTTAAATGCGTATATTTAATATAATCATCAAATTACAAAGCAACGGGGGTGCTTTCCAGGCCCGAAGCCATACTCACGGCGCAACAGTGTAAAAAAACTCGACAGATATTTCCATCCCCATCCAGCAACCGCCCGGGCCCAAACCAACGCAATCTCGACCGTTCAGGATACCTCCATGCTCATCACCTTCAAATCCGACGCCGCCGCCGACGTCATCATGCTCGGCGACCCCGCCAAGAAGCTCATCGAAATCATGGGTAAGGATCCGGAAGACGCCAAGGGTATCGTCACGGTCGTGCAGTTGCCCGAGACCATCGCGCGGCTGAAGGCGGCGATCGACGAGGACAAAGCCAGGCGCGCCAATACCACCCTGGAGGAAGAAGAAGCGGCAGCCGAACAGGGCAAGACCGGCATGGCGGCGCCGGTGGGGCTGGCGCAGAGGGCATGGCCGTTGCTCGACATGCTCGAGTACTCTCAGAAGGAAGGCGTGCCGGTCGTCTGGGGCGTTTGAACCGGCGTAACGCTCGTGGGGCGTGTCAGGCCGGGCGTGGTCTGGAGCGGTAAACCAGCCCCCAGGCCACCAGCGCGGTCATGACACCCCAGAACCACATGCCGTTGGTCAGCGGAAAGCGCGTGCCATCCATGTTTGCACCCAGCCAGCTACCCATCGCGAAGGCCGACAGCATCATCAGAAAGCCGCTCAGCGCCGAAGCCGCACCGGCCGCATGTGGAAACGGCCCAACCGCCCCGCTTTGCCCGCATGGCTGATGCACGCCATGGCCGAGCATGAACAGATACACCGGCAACATGATCGCCCACACGCCCTCGGCGCCGGCCAGTGCGAGCAGGCCGATGAGACTGCCGCCGGCGAGCGATAGCCCGCCACCGATCGCCACCGCGCGATGCACGCCATGGCGCCGGAGCAACCAGCGGCATAGAAAGGTGCCGAGCAGGTAGGAGACGGCCATCGTGAACATCAACACGCCGTAGAGCGGCTTCGAGATGTCCATGAGCTCCATGAACACGAACGACGAGGCCGCCAGAAAGGTGAACAGCCCGCCGTAGGACATCATCGCCAATAGCGCGAACGCCCAGAAGGTCCGGTTGCTCAAGATGCCGGCCCAGTTGCGCACCAGTGCGGCGGGTGACAGCGCACGCGGATTGGGCGATTTCAGGGTTTCTTCGAAACGCATGGCCACCATGCCCAGGCTGACCGCACCAAACACCGCCAGCGCCGCCAGTGCCGCGCGCCAGCCGAGAAATTCGGCCAGCACCGCGCCCACCGGAATGCTCACG
>JAEUNS010000051.1 GCA_016790005.1 Zoogloeaceae bacterium | reverse complement strand
GTGATTGCCACCGGAGCGAGGCCGTTCGTGCCGCCGCTGCCGGGCATCGAAGCGGTTGGCTATGTGACCAGCGATACCTTGTGGGACCGCTTTGCCGAACTCGACGTACCGCCGCAACGCTTGGTTGTGCTGGGTGGCGGGCCGATTGGCTGCGAGCTTGCGCAGAGTTTTGCGCGCCTTGGTTCGCAGGTTACCCAGGTCGAGATGGCTTTGCGCATCATGATTCGGGAAGACGAAGAGGTCTCGGTGCTCGCGCGCGCCTCGCTCGAGCGCGATGGTGTTGCCGTGCTGACTGGCCACAAGGCACTGCGCTGCGAGCGAGACGAAGCCGATGGCGTCGTGCGCAAGTTCATCGTGGTTGAGCACGAGGGGGTTGAACAGCGGATCGAGTTCGACCAGCTGCTGTGCGCGGTCGGGCGGGTAGCGCGACTGCAGGGCTACGGGCTGGAGGAGCTCGGGATTCCGACCGAGCGCACGGTGGTGACCAACGACTATCTCGAAACCCTGTATCCCAACATCTATGCGGCGGGCGACGTCGCCGGGCCCTACCAGTTCACCCATACGGCGGCCCACCAGGCCTGGTATGCGGCGGTGAACGCGTTGTTTGGTCGTTTTCGCCGCTTCAAGGTCGATTATTCGGTGATTCCATGGGCTACCTTCATCGACCCGGAGGTGGCGAGAGTGGGCCTCAACGAACAGGAGGCGCGCGAAAAGGGCATCGCGTACGAGGTCACCCGCTATGGCATTGACGACCTCGATCGCGCGATTGCTGACGGAACGGCGCACGGCTTCGTCAAGGTGCTCACCGTGCCTGGCAAGGATCGGATCCTGGGGGTCACGATCGTCGGCGAGCATGCGGCCGATCTGCTGGCCGAGTTCGTGCTGGCGATGAAGCATGGGCTCGGTCTTAACAAGATTCTTGGCACGATCCACACTTATCCCACCCTCGCCGAGGCCAACAAGTATGCCGCTGGTGAGTGGAAGCGCGCACATGCGCCGCAGGCCGTGCTGCGCTGGCTGGAACGCTATCATGCGTGGGAACGTGGCTGATTGCTGCGTGGTCACAATGGGGCCTGCGCACGTCCCTGCCAGGCTGAATGCCTCCCCGAAAGGGGCGGCGGTCCGCGCGGCCGAAACGCTCGAACCTCGATTGCAATGATGGAGTCTCCTGATGCATGACACTTTTCCGCTGCTGGTAAAGACTGACTTCCCGCCCATCCGGCGGCGCAGGCTCGAAACTTTGCAGGCCAATCTCGGTTACCGTTGCAACCAGGCTTGCCTGCACTGCCATGTGGCGGCGAGTCCGACCCGTACCGAGGAGATGGACTGGGCAACCATGCAGTTGCTGCTTGAATTCGCGCTGCGCCACAAGGTCACGACCCTGGATCTCACCGGTGGCGCGCCGGAGCTGAATCCCAATTTCAGAGCTTTGGTGACGGCCGGGCGGGCAGCCGGACTTACGGTGATCGACCGTTGCAACCTCACCATCCTCAACGAGCCGGGCCAGGAAGATCTCGTGGACTTTCTCGCACAGCAGGGCGTGAAGATCGTCGCTTCGCTGCCCTGTTATCTCGAAGACAACGTTGACCGGCAGCGCGGTGAGGGTGTGTTTGCATCCAGCCTCAAGGGCCTTGCAAGGCTGAATGCCGCCGGCTTCGGCGTTGCCGGGTCGGGGCTCGCGCTCGATCTGGTGTACAACCCCCAGGGGCCGGTGTTGCCGCCGGAGCAGTCTGGGCTCGAACAGGCCTACAAGGCGCAGTTGTCGAGTCGATACGGGATTGTGTTCAATCGCCTGCTGGCGCTTACCAACATGCCGATCAAGCGCTTCGGCAGCCAGTTGGTGACGCGCAACGGCTTTCAAGATTACATGCAGCTGTTGCGCGGGGCCTACCGTGCCGAGAATCTGGGCAATGTTATGTGTCGCTCGCTGATCTCGGTGAGCTGGAACGGCCAGGTACACGACTGCGACTTCAACCAGATGCTGGGCATGCCGCTCGGCGCCACTGGCGAGACCGTGCACCTTTCCGCCCTGCTCGATGCGCAGCTCGAAGGTCTTTCAATCGGTGTGGCAGGGCACTGTTATGGCTGCACAGCGGGGCAGGGCAGCAGTTGTGGTGGGGCCCTGCCCCCTGCAACGGAGGCGTTGGGGCTGGGCGAGCCTGACGCGGAATTGTCAAGCTTTTGAGCGCCCTCCCGCTGAAATAGAGGCAGGTCAAGGTGTCGTCGCTGCGTGACTGGCCTCTGTTAGAATCCCGGCGATGAGCTATCAGGTACTCGCGCGAAAATGGCGGCCGAAATCCTTCGGTACGTTGGTCGGTCAGGAACACGTCGTCAGGGCGCTCTCGCATGCGCTCGCGACGGGGCGTCTGCACCATGCGTGGTTGTTCACCGGTACCCGCGGGGTGGGCAAGACCACCATCAGCCGCATTCTGGCCAAGGCGCTCAACTGCGAGTCCGGCGTCACGGCCGAACCCTGTGGTGTGTGCAGTGCGTGCACAGCGATTGATGCCGACAGATTCCCCGATTATGTCGAGATGGATGCCGCGTCGAACCGCGGGGTGGACGACATGGCGGCGCTGCTCGATCAGGCTGTGTATGCGCCGGTGCAGGGGCGCTACAAAGTCTACATGATCGACGAAGTGCATATGCTCACCGGGCATGCCTTCAATGCCATGCTGAAAACGCTCGAAGAGCCGCCCGAGCATGTGAAGTTCATCCTGGCGACCACCGATCCGCAGAAGATTCCGGTGACGGTATTGTCGCGCTGCCTGCAGTTCAATCTCAAGCAGATGCCGCCGGGGCATATCGTCGACCACCTGTCGCGTATTCTCACCGCCGAGGCGATCGAGTTCGAAGCGCAGGCCTTGCGCCATATTGCGCGTGCGGCCAGCGGTTCGATGCGTGATGCGCTGTCATTGCTCGATCAGGCGATCGCCCATGGCGCGGGCCGGGTCGAAGAGCTGCAGGTCACCCACATGCTCGGCACGGTTGGCGACGACCACCTGTTTGCGGTGCTCGACGGCGTGCGCGACGGCAACGTCGAAGCGCTGCTGGGGGTGGCCGACGACATGGAGGTGCGCAGCCTGTCTTTCGACGCGGCCCTGCAGACCCTGGCATCGCTTTTTCACCGCATCGCCTTGCTGCAGTTTGCGCCCGGGGCAATTGGCGATGAAGCAGAGTGCGCGCAGCTCTCGCCGTATGCCGAAGTCTTCGACCCCGAGTTTCTGCAACTCGCCTATCAGATTGCGATTCATGCTCGCGACGAGTTGTCGCTCGCCCCTGACGACTATGCCGGTTTCACGATGTGCATGCTGCGACTGGTCGCGTTTCGGCCTGAACAGCCGGCGGCGCTGGGCGGACAGGGCGGATCAGGCTCGGGTGGCGAAGGGCGGGTGCGCAGCCTGCCGGCGCGCGCGCATCCCGTCTCGAATCCGCCCGCTCCGTCGCGTGGCGGTGAGCCGGGTTCGGCGCCGGGTAGGGCCGGCGCCGTTCGACCATTAGCAAACGAAACCGTGAAAACCAGTCTGCAGCTCGTCGATTCGACGCCTGTGGCGGGCGTCGCCGTTGTTCCAGCCGCGACGCCGTCGTCGGCCGAGGCGGGCGACGACGGGCAGCCTGGTGCGAGTGCAGATTCGGTGCCGCCCTGGATGGACCTGCCGCCAGAGGCCCAGGAGGGCTTGCCTGCTTCACGCACTGCTAAAGCAGGCTCCAATGAAACCCTGCGTGTAGGGGCGACGAGGCCTGCCATACTCCCTGGTCAGGTTATGCAGGATGAGGCTCGTGGCGTTGACCGCATGGCGGTCCCGGGTGCTGCGAGCGATGCCGCGACCGCGACGGATGACTTCTCCGCCCGGTTGGCCTCCGGTGACTGGCATGGTGTGGTGCGCGAACTCGCGCTTGGCGGCATGTTGCGCGAGCTCGCCCAGCATTGCGAGTGGGTCGGTCTTGTCGACGGCCGGATCGCCCTGCGCCTTGCGCCACCCCACAAGCATCTGCTGAGCATGAATCCCGATCTCGTCGATCGCTTGGGCGAGCAGGTCTGCAAGCGCATGGAATCCGCGCGCCGGGTCGTGATCGAGGTCGGCGAGATTGCCGGTGAGACTCCGGCACAACGCGACGCTGCGGTCAGGCAGGTGCGCCATGTCGAAGCCGTCGCGGCACTGGAGCGCGACCCCTTCGTACGTGAACTGATTGAACGATTCGATGCCACCCTTGTCGAGGCATCGGTCAAACCCCTTTGAAACGAACCAGCCGGAGAGATGCATCATGATGAAAGGTGGAATTGCAGGCTTGATGAAGCAGGCCCAGCAGATGCAGGAGAACATGAAGAAGATGCAGGACCAGCTCGCCTCGGTCGAGGTCGAGGGTCAGTCCGGAGCCGGGATGGTTAAGGT
>JAEUNS010000050.1 GCA_016790005.1 Zoogloeaceae bacterium | reverse complement strand
GCCCACCGCAATCCTCAACGAGAACGCTCCGTCTTTTCCGGGTTGCCTTGGTCAGCTGCCGCTGCTCTTGCCGACGGCACACTCGGCTGTTCGTCCCCGCCTCGATGACTGGCTCGCGCGCCAGGGTATCGTTCCGAGGGTGGTCGGCGAGTTCGAGGACAGCGCCCTGCTCGCGACCTTTGGCGAAAGCGGCTTGGGTGCCTTTCCGGCACCCGAAAGGTCGTGCGACGAGCTTACGCGGGTGAGGGGCCTAGTGCAGCTTGGCATCTGCCCTGAGGTCGTTGAGCATTTTTACGCCATCTCCGCGCATCGCAAGGTTGAGCACCCGGCTGTGCGACAGATCCTCGGTGCATCACTTTCGTCGAAGGACGACAGCCATGGAGACCGCGCAGCGGGTTGAGAAACAAGTAAGGGTCTAGAGTCGTAAAACCTGATAATCCAGAATGGTTCGCCGGGGAATCTTTTCTCGTCAGCGGTGCCTGAACTCACCATGAAACGCAGCAATGCCGCGTTAAGTGCGCAAGCGCGAGATGCCCGATGAAGAACCTGCAGCACATGCCCCATCCACGGAGGACTGACACACCATGACCATCCTGAACGTCAACGGCCTGGAGCACACGCTCGATGCCGACCCCGAAACGCCCATCCTGTGGGCTCTGCGCGACAATCTCGGGTTGACCGACACCAAATTCGGCTGCGGTGCAGCGCTGTGTGGCGCGTGTACCGTGCTCGTCAACGGTGAGCCCATCCGGTCGTGCGTGACGCCGATCTCTGCTGTCGAAGGTCGCGCGATCACTACCGTTGCGGCGATCACCGACGGCAGTGATCCGGTCGGCGCGGCGGTGCAGGCTGCCTGGGTCGGTCATGACGTGGCGCAGTGCGGCTATTGCCAAAGCGGTCAGATCGTCAGCGCGACCGCATTCCTGAAGTCGCTGCCCAAGGGCAAGCAGCCTTCGATCACCGAGATCGACGCAGCCATGGCCGGCAACATCTGTCGCTGTGGCACCTACGCCCGCATTCGTGCGGCCATCGCCGACGCCGCCCGCGCGCTCGCTTGAAGGAGGCTCACATGCTGCCCAATACCTTTACCGACGAATTGCCGCGTGCGCTGCAAAATCTCATCGCGCGTGCGCGCCCGGCCGGGCCGGCCCCGATGTCCCGCCGCAGCTTCCTCAAGCTCGCGGGTGGGAGCGGCCTGGCGCTTGGCGCCTTTCCGCTCGGTGCGGCGGCGCAGGAGGCTGCGGCGCCAGCCGATGCACTCAAACCCACCCAGCAGCCCTCGGCCTTTTTGCACATTGCGCCCGATGGCATCGTGACGGTCGTGATCAACCGGCTGGAATTCGGACAGGGCGTGCATACCGCACTGCCGATGATTCTTGCCGAAGAGCTCGATGCCGACTGGAGCCTGGTACGCGCCAGCCATGGCAGCAACGACCCTGCCTATGCCGATCCGGTTTATGGCATTCATCTCACCGGCGGATCGAATTCGGTGAAGCACAGCTTCATGCAATACCGCGAGCTTGGCGCGCGTGCGCGGGCCATGCTGCTGTCGGCGGCTGCCGAGCGCTGGAAGCTTGACCTTGCCGCGTTGCACACCCAGGCCGGCCAGGTGGTGGCGCCCGACGGGCGCAAGCTGAGCTATGGAGAACTCGCCGAAGCCGCGATGGCGCAGCCGGTGCCCACCGTAGTGAGCCTGAAGGACCCCAAGGATTTCCGACTCATCGGCCAGCCTACGACGCGCCTCGATGCACGTGCCAAGAGCAGTGGTGGCCAGGACTTCGGCATCGACGTGCGCCTGCCTGGGCAACTGACCGCGGTGGTGGCTCATCCGCCGGTGTTCGGCGCCCGCCTGAGCGCGGTCGACGACAGCGCAGCCCGTGCCATCAAGGGCGTGAAGGCGGTGCTGCGGGTGCCGGTCGACAGTGGGGGCGAAGGCGTGGCGGTGGTGGCCGATGGCTATTGGCCGGCGTACCAGGGGCGTGCGGCGTTGAAGCTGGAATGGGATACCGCGGCCGTCGAGAAGGTCGACAGCACCCGCCAGCTGGCGCAATACCGCGAACTGGCCGCTCAACCCGGCGCAGTCCATTTCGATGCCGACATGGCGCCGCTTGCCACCGCGCCGCGCAAGATCGAGGCGGAGTTCGTGTTTCCCTACCTCGCGCATACGCCGATGGAGCCGCTCAACTGCACCGTGCGCATTGGGGCGGACGGTGCCGAGCTCTGGGTCGGCACCCAGATGCCTGGCCTGGACGGCATGGCCGCCGCGCGCGTGCTCGGCCTCAAGCCGGAGCAGGTCAGGGTGCATGTGCAAATGGCCGGCGGAGGCTTCGGCCGGCGCGCGATCGGGACCAGCGATTACGTGGTCGAGGCCTGCGAGATCGCCAAGGCGGCGCGGGCGGCCGGCCTCGATGCAGCGGTGCGCATGGTCTGGAGCCGCGA
>JAEUNS010000036.1 GCA_016790005.1 Zoogloeaceae bacterium | reverse complement strand
TGCGTTCGGCCTGTTGGTGTCGGTCAATGCCCAGGCCTACCTCGCGGCCTCGGCCTATTTTCCGCAGTCGGCGTTCGGCAGGGTGAGCACGGCGGTCAACCTGATGGTGTTTGCCGGCGCTTTCGCGATGCAGTGGGGCCTCGGCGGCGTTGTCGACCTGTTGCTCGGCTGGGGGCGCGACATGGCGACGGCGCTCAGGATCACGTTCTCGGTATTGCTGGTGGTGCAGCTTGCGAGTCTGTTGCCGATTCTGTTTGGCGGGGGCAGGGCGCAAGCTGCCAAGCATTGAACCGACCGGATCTGGTGGTGCGTGAGTGCAGGCTGTATTTTCAGTGATGAATGTATATACTTAACGTATATCCATTCGGAGGTGTCATCATGCTTGCGAAGATATTTCAATCTGGTAACAGCCAGGCGGTAAGGCTTCCCCGCGAGTTCAGGTTCGATGTCGATCAGGTCGAAATCTATCGCCGCGGAGACGAGGTTGTATTACGCCCCGTCGTGCCTGATGCCACCGCGGTTTTCGATGCATTGACCGGATTTCCCGACGATTTCATGGCCGAAGGGCGGACGGACGACGTTCCCCAGGAGCGTGAGGCCTTGTAATGCCCGTCACGTACCTGCTCGATACCAATATCTGCATCTATATCGCCAAGCACCGCCCGCCCGAGGTCAGGGTGCGTTTTGCCCGGCATGCAGCCAAAGAACTGGCGATGTCGGTAGTGACCTATGGTGAATTACGTTTTGGTGTCGAGAAGAGCCTGTCCCGGGACAGGGCACTGCATGCGCTTGAAGCACTCACCCAGACCATTGCCGTCGTTCCCTTGCCCCTTACTGCCGGTGAGCATTACGGCAACATTCGTGCGATCCTGCAACGCACTGGACGTCCTATCGGCAACAACGACCTCTGGTTGGCGGCACATGCCATGGCCGAAAGCCGGGTCATGGTAACGAACAACGAGAGCGAGTTTTGCCGCGTGCCGGGTCTGACGGTCGAAAACTGGGTCTTGGCCTGATCTTGTGCCGCAGCAACGGCCCCCACAAATGCCGCATTCCTCAAGCAAACTGACCGGCTGCATAGCCCGACGACCAAGCCCACTGAAAGTTGAAGCCACCCAGATGGCCGGTGACGTCCATGACCTCGCCGACGAAATACAGGCCTGGCACCTTTGTGGCTTCCATGGTTTTTGACGACAGTGCGTGGGTATCGACGCCACCCAGGGTGACCTCGGCCTTGGCATAGCCCTGGGTTCCGGAGGGTACGATCTGCCACTCGGTCAGGGCGGTCGCGATGTTTGCCAACTCGGCCGGCTTGAACTGGTTGAGCGGGCGCTCCCAGCCGTGCAGGGCGCACCAGGCCTGGCTGAAGCGCCGGGGCAGATGTTCGGCGAGCAGGTTTGCGAGAAGGCCGCGACTGCCGGCGTGTTCCGCCAGCCAGTGGGGCACGTCGATATCCGGTAGCAGGTTGATCGAGACCGGCGCCCAGTCGTCGGCCGCATAGGCCTGGGCCTGCCAGTAGCTCGACACCTGCAGAATCACCGGGCCCGAAAGCCCGCGATGGGTGATCAGCATCGCCTCGCGAAAACGGCCGTCGCCGCAGCTGGCCTCGACCTCGAGTGAGGCGCCGGCGAGCGGCTCGAACAGGGCAAGGGTTTCGGGCGGGCGGGTCAGCGGCACCAGCGCGGCTCGCGGTGCAACCACCTTGAGCCCGAACTGCTCTGCAACCCGGTATCCGAATGGCGTTGCGCCGATCTTGGGAATGGACAGCCCACCGGTGGCGATCACCAGGCTCTCGCAGTCGATGCGCCCGGCGCTGGTGTCAAGCGTATGGCGAGCGGGCGGCGCGGCCGGGGCCGAAATGCTCGTCACCGTAGCCGGCATGGCCCAGTGCACGCCACCCCGGTCGCACTCGGCGCGCAACATTGCGATGATCTCGGTCGCCGAGTCATCGCAGAACAGTTGCCCATGTTCGCGCTCGTGATAGGCAATGCGATAGCGCTCGACCAGCGCGATGAAGTCCTGGGCGGTGTAGCGGGCGAGCGCCGAGCGCACGAAGTGGGGATTGCGGCACAGGAAGTTGTGCGCGCCCACCCGCCGGTTGGTGAAGTTGCAGCGGCCGCCGCCCGAGATGCGGATCTTCTCGGCGAGCTTTTCGGCATGGTCGATGAGCAGCACCGAGCGGCCGCGCTGGCCGGCCTGTGCTGCACACATCATGCCGGCCGCGCCGGCACCGATCACGACGACGTCGAAGTGTTGATGAAGGCGGCTCGGCAAGGTGTCGCTCAAACTTTGGCCAGCGCCTGATCGAGGTCGGCGATCAGGTCGTCGACATGTTCGATTCCGATCGACAGCCGGATCATGTCTTCCGAGACGCCGGCCTTGCTCATCTCGGCTGGCGACAGCTGGCGGTGGGTGGTCGAGGCAGGGTGGCAGGCGAGGGTCTTGCAATCACCGATGTTTACCAGGCGTGTGACCAGTTGCA
>JAEUNS010000006.1 GCA_016790005.1 Zoogloeaceae bacterium | reverse complement strand
GCGCAGGATCTCTTCGGCCTTGGCCAGATCGCCTGCGGCTTCGGTCAGCGCCTTCTTGCATTCCATCATCGGCGCATCGGTCTTCTCGCGCAGTTCCTTGACCATGCTTGCGGTAATTTCCGCCATGCTAACTCCTGAAATTCTTGATTGAATCGAATCTGTTACGGTGCTGAACCGTTCGCTCAGGCCTGCTCGTCCGAGGACTCTTCCTCGACTTCGACGAACTCGTCGGAACCGGCGGCAACGATCTCGTGCAACGCCATGCTGCGACCCTCAAGCACCGCATCGGCAACACCACGCGCATACAGGCGAATGGCACGCGACGAGTCATCGTTACCCGGGATCAGGTAATCGACGCCATCGGGCGAGTGGTTGGTATCGACGATCGCCACGACCGGGATGCCGAGCTTCTTGGCTTCGGTAATCGCAATCTTGTGGTAGCCGACGTCGATCACGAACAGCGCATCGGGCAGGCCGCCCATATCCTTGATGCCGCCGATACTCTTTTGCAGCTTCTCGAGTTCGCGCGTGGCCATCAGCGCTTCTTTCTTGGAGAGGCGCTCGAGCGAGCCGTCCTCGACCATGACTTCCATTTCCTTCAGGCGCTTGATCGACTGCTTGACCGTCTTGAAATTGGTCAGCATCCCGCCTAGCCAGCGCTCATCGACGAAGGGCATGCCGGCGCGGCGCGCTTCTTCCGAAACGATCTCGCGCGCTTGGCGCTTGGTGCCGACGAACAGCACGTTGCCGCGATTGGCCGAAAGCTTGCGCAGGTAGTCCATGGCTTCGGTGTACTTCGCCATGGTTTTTTCGAGGTTGATGATGTGGATCTTGTTGCGCTGGCCAAAAATGAACGGGGCCATGCGGGGATTCCAGAACCGGGTCTGGTGACCAAAGTGGACGCCCGCTTCGAGCATCTGACGCATCGTGACTGACATTTATTACTCCGATATTCAAGGGTTTGACCTCCGCCCGGCCTGATTGCCTTCGCAATCCGTACCACCGCTGGGCATTACCCCAAACCGGCGGACCCTTTTGATGCCGTTCGAACACGGCACCGACCGAGCGTGTGGATTTTGTCTGGGTGTTATGCAGACAAGCTTGCGAGTATAGCACTGCCTCGTTGCTTCGCTCAAGTTATAGTAGGGGCGGCGAACGGCAGCTCTCGCGCCGTTCTTGGCCGGCCTTTGTCTGGCAATTCGAACTGCAGCGTGAGGAACCGGATTTGCCGAAGCGTGCTGCATGGGATAGCCTTTCGCCTTCAGCCCCACCCCGAACCGAGATTCGCACAATCATGAGTGTCGCAACCAAGACCCCCGAAGAGATCCAGAAAATGCGTGTGGCCGGAAAACTGGCCTCCGAAGTGCTCGATTACATCGCGCCGTTCGTCAAGCCCGGTGTCAGCACGGGAGAGCTCGATCGGCTGTGCCATGATTACATGGTGAATGTGCAGGGCACCATTCCGGCCCCGCTCAACTACGCCCCGCCCGGTTACGCACCCTATCCGAAGTCGATCTGCACGTCGGTCAATCATCAGGTTTGCCATGGGGTACCGGGAGAAAAGGCGCTCAAGAAGGGTGACATCGTCAATCTCGACATCACCGTAATCAAGGATGGCTATCACGGCGACACCAGTCGCATGTTCGTCGTGGGCGGTGACGCCAGCATTCTCGCCAAGCGCTTGTGCCAGGTGACGCTCGAATGCCTGTGGATCGGTATCTCCCAAGTCAAACCGGGCGCGCGCCTGGGCGACATTGGCCATGCCATCCAGAAGCATGCCGAAGGCAACGGATTTTCGGTGGTGCGCGAGTTCTGCGGACACGGCATCGGCAGCAAGTTTCATGAGGACCCGCAGGTGTTGCACTATGGCAAGCCCAACACCGGCATCACGCTTACGCCAGGAATGACGTTCACGATCGAGCCGATGATCAATGCCGGCAAGGCCGCAATCTCTGAATTGCCCGATGGATGGACCATCGTCACCAAGGACAGAAGTCTCTCTGCTCAGTGGGAACACACGATTCTGGTCACCGAGACCGGGGTCGAGGTACTCACTGTTTCGGAAGGCTGCCCGCCCCCCCCGGCTGTCGCACAAGGCATGGTTCAGGCCGGTGCGGCCTGAACGCGACCGGAAGTCACGACCATGCCTCTTACCGTCATTCGGGACGACATCAATCAACTGCGTTTGCGCCTGATTGCAGGAAATCGTGCCCTGCGTGAGGCCTATGAGGCGCATCCTGCCACCTCGCGCCTGCTGAAGGGGCGCTCGGCGCTGGTCGATGAAATCATCGTTGCGCTCTGGCACACCTGTGCAATGCCGGCCGAAACGTGCCTGGTGGCGGTCGGCGGATACGGCCGTGGCGAGTTGTTTCCAGCATCCGATGTCGACATCATGGTGTTGATCCCGGCTTCGGCAGACGACGCCTTGCGCGCTCGTCTTTCGGCGTTCATAAGCGCATTGTGGGACATCGGGCTCGAGATCGGGCAAAGTGTGCGAACCCTGGACGAATGCATCGAGGTGTCACAGCAAGACATCACGATTCAGACCAACTTGCTTGAGGCTCGCCTTCTGGTCGGCTGCGAAACCCTGTTCGAAGCATTTGAACGGCGCTATCGCGAAAACCTCGATGTGCGCGAGTTCTTCAAGGCCAAGAAGCTCGAACAGCGCCAGCGCTACACCCGCCACCAGGACACCCCCTACGCGCTAGAGCCCAATTGCAAGGAAAGCCCGGGCGGCTTGCGCGACCTGCAGATGCTCGGCTGGATCGCCCGCGCCGCCGGCCTCGGGCGCAACTGGCGCGACCTCGCCCGCAACCGCCTGATCACCGGTGAAGAAGCAAGCATGCTGCGCAGCAATGAGCGCTTCCTCGAGCATATCCGGATCCGCCTGCACTATCTCGCCGGGCGCGCCGAAGACCGCTTGCTTTTCGACCATCAGGAAGCGCTCGCGCGCGCCATGTCGGTCGGGCCCTCTGGCGCGAAACGCGCCTCCGAAGTGCTGATGCAACGCTACTACCTGACCGCGAAGCAGCTAACACAGATCACCACCATCCTTTTGCAAAACTACAGCAACGTGATCTTTGCCGATCAGGAAGGTGCAGCCTTCGTGATCAACGAGCGCTTCCAGTCGCAACGCGAGTTGCTGGACCTCCGGCGCGACAATGTGTTCGAAGAAACCCCCTCGGCGCTGCTCGAGTGCTTTCTGATCCTGCAGCAGCGCTCCGAACTCAAGGGCATGACCGCCCGCACCCTGCGCGCACTCTGGCTCAATCGCAATCGCATCAACGCCGCATTTCGTGCCGACCCGGTCAACCGCGCGCTGTTTCTCGAGATCCTTCAGCAGCGCCGCGGCATCGTGCACGAGTTCCGGCGCATGAACCAGTACGGGATCCTGAGCCGCTACATCACCCCTTGGCGGCGCATCGTCTGCCAGATGCAGCATGACTTGTTTCATGTTTACACAGTCGATCAGCACATTCTGATGGTGCTGCGCAACCTTCGCCGCTTCACGATGGGCGAGCATGCGCATGAATACCCGCTGATGAGCCGCCTGATCCTGTCGTTCAAGAAGCACTGGCTGCTCTATGTCGCGGCCCTGTTCCACGACATCGCCAAGGGTCGGGGCGGCGATCATTCACGCCTGGGCATGGAAGACGCGCGGGTGTTTTGCGAACAACACGAGTTCGAGCCCGAGAACACCGAGCTCATCGTCTGGCTGGTCGAGCATCACCTGACCATGTCGAACGTCGCCCAGAAACATGACACCTCGGACCCCGACGTCATCGGCAACTTTGCCGGGATCGTCAAGACCGAACGCAGGCTTACCGCGCTCTATCTGCTCACCCATGCCGATATTCGCGGCACCAGCCCGAAAGTGTGGAATGGCTGGCGCGGCAAGCTGCTCGAAGACCTGTTCTTTGCCACCCAGAAGCTGCTGCGCGGCGCCACCCCTGAGCAGGCGCTCGGGCTGGATGATCGCCAGCAGGACGCTCAACGCCTTTTGCGCTACCACGGCCTACGCGCAGGCACAGAGAACACGCTGTGGTCGACGCTTGACGCCGTGTACTTCATGCGCCACTCGCCCGAGGAGATCGCCTGGCACACCCGGGTGCTGTATTACCGTGTCGATTCGCCCGAGCCCGTGGTCAAGGCACGCATCTCGGACGAGCATCAGGGATTGCAGGTGATGGTGTTCGCACGCGACCAGAAAGACCTGTTCGTGCGACTCACCGGATTCTTCGGCCGCATGGGTTTTTCGATTCTCGATGCCAAGGTACATACCACCCGTCACGGTTACGCACTCGATAGCTTCATTCTCCAGGATGCCGATAACCAGGCGAGCTATCGCGATGTGGTTCTGCTGATCGAGCACGAACTGACCGAGCGCCTCAAACGTGGCGGCGAACCCGATCGGCCTTCGAGCGGCAGGTTGTCACGCCAGGTGAAGCACTTCCCGCTCACGCCCAGAGTCAGCTTGCGCCCGGACGATGCCGGCAAACATTACATCCTGTCGCTGACTGCATCGGATCGGCCCGGGCTGTTGTTTGCGATCGCCGAGGTGCTGGCGAAGAACGACATCGACGTTCAGGCCGCCAAGATTGCAACCCTTGGCGAGCGGGTCGAAGACACCTTTCTGCTCAATGCGCGCGGTCTGTCGCAGGACAGCCACATCATCAAGATCGAACGCGACCTGCTCGAGCAATTGCAGGTATGAACTCACGGCAGGCCGCCGAGTGCGCCTGCCGTGAATTACATCGCTGACCGACCGGCCCCGAGTTGCGCCTGTGGGCTGCTAGTGGCTACCGCTCATGCGATCCATGAGCGCATACAGCAGACCCGACACGACAAAGGTAAGGTGAATCCCAATCATCCAGCCCAGATGCCGGTCGCTCACGTTGTCGATGTTCATGAAGCTCTTGAGCAGTTCGATACCGGATATCGCGACAATCGAGCCGATCAGCTTGATCTTCAGGTCGGCAAAACCGATATGCCCCATCCACTCGGGTCTATCGGCATGATTGTGAAGGTCTTCCATCTTCGAAACGAAATTTTCATAACCACTGAACATGATGATGATCAGCAAGCTCATGATCAGTGAAATATCGACCAGCGTCAGCACCCCGATGATCACGTCGGCACCGCTTGCCGACCATATTTCGGCGTAGAGGTGCCAGACCTCCTTGGCGAACTTCAACAGCAGCAGCACCAGCGCGAGTATCAGCCCAAAATATACCGGCGCCAGCAACCACCTGCTGACAAACAACATGCGCTCGAACGTCGATTCGATTTGCTTCATTGCGATCGATCCTGATTGAAGCCCGAAACGGGCGGCGCGATTCTATCAGCGCGCCCATCGCAAATGAATCGGCAAAACTGTTTCAGCGTATATGTCCGGCCACCGTATCGCGCGACTGCCACGCCGACCAACTGTAAAGCGCGAGCCCGGCCCAGATCAGCACGAAGGTCGCTAGCTGAGCTGCCGACAGCGGCTCGCGAAACACCAGTAGCGCAATCACGAACTGCATGGTCGGGTTGATGTACATCAGGAATCCGACTGTCGCAAGACGCAATCGGCGCGTCGCCCCGGCGAACAACATGAGCGGAATCGCGGTCACGACCCCGGTCGTCATCAGCAGCAGCGACTGCCAGCCGTTGTCCAGGAAATGCGAGCTCCCCGAGAAAGACAGCCATCCAAGCGCCAGCGCGCCGAGCGGAAACAGCAGCAAGGTCTCCACGAACAAGCCCGACAGACCGTCGAGGGTTACCTGCTTGCGCAGCAAGCCATAGGTTCCGAAGCTCAGTGCGAGCAGCAGGGTCACCCACGGCACCTCGCCGAGCAATACCAGCTGCATCGCGATCGCCAGGCCCGCGAGCACCACCGCAAGGCCCTGAAGCCGAGCCATCCGCTCACGCAGCACCAGCATGCCCAACGCCACATTCACCAACGGTGTCAGAAAGTAACCAAGGCTGGCCTGAAACGCCTGGCGAGACTCGATCGCATAGATGAAAACACCCCAGTTCAACGCGATCAGCGCCGCGCATCCCAATACTCGACCCAGCCGCTCGGGGCGTGACAGAGCATTGCGAATCGGCTCCCAGCGGCCCAATACGCTCACCAGTCCGACCATGAAAACGCATGACCAGAGGACGCGATGAATCAGCACCTCCCAGGCGGGAATGCCTTTGAACAGCGCGAAATACAACGGGAAGCAGCCCCAGATCGAATAGGCCAGTACGCCATAGATCACGCCCTTGCGCGTTTCTGCGGACGGCGCGTGGGAGGACGACATAGAGATGATCAGACCGCAAAGTCGCTTTGAAACAAAAAAAGCGAAGCCCGAAGCCTCGCCCGCGTGCCGAATAATTCGGTCAAGTCATTGATTTTAATGGTGCCCAGGAAGGGACTCGAACCCCCACGCCTCGCGGCGCCAGAACCTAAATCTGGTGCGTCTACCAATTCCGCCACCTGGGCCTGCAGGGCAGTGGCCGCTTCGACTTCACCCCGGAAGGTGGCGGTGCGAAACGAGACCCGTGCTGCAGGGGCCCGAATTATACACGCGCTTCACATTTGCAGGCGCTCGGCGTAACCGGTCATTTCGAGATACCCGCGACCGGCCTCGACACCTTGTTCGAACAGCCGCACGGCCCCTTCCCAGTAAATCGCACCGGTCGAGCGGCGGCTGTCGAGTTCCTGGTCATCCATCAGCGGTAACAACTCGAAACTCCGCTCTCCCACGCTGATCCGCCACTCGACCGGGTATTCGGCACCCGAGCGGGCCGACGCCCAGCGCCGGCCCGCGCTAAAGGCAATGTCGCGGGGTTTGAGGATGTCGACTTCACCCGACGCAGAACGAAGGGTTCCGGCCGACCAGATCGGTTTGCCGTCGCGACCTCGCATCTGAAAGCCCATCAGCGAGCCACCATCGTTCAGGTTGATGCCCACCCAGTCCCAGCCCGTGGCGCCCTCGGGCAGGATCTCGCTTGACCACTCATGATCCATCCAGGCATGGCCCGATACG
>JAEUNS010000461.1 GCA_016790005.1 Zoogloeaceae bacterium | reverse complement strand
GCTCGGCAACATCGGCAGCACTCGCGGCGTAAACTACGGCAAGGCTCAAACAGAGGCTCGCCACTAACCCGCTCAGGCGTCTTCGAAGCACACTTCTTGTATGACTCATGATCACTCCTTCGTTATGAATTCGCTCGGCGGGTCTACCACGCAGAACGCATGCCAGCCCCGGTGGGTCGGTTTTCGCCGCGACGCATTGCGCCGGCTTCTGGCAGCGGCTGCGATCGTGCTCGCGCCGACGCTGCATGCACTTGAAAGCCTTGAGCTTGGTCCGGGTGTCTTTGCGTTCGTGGGCAGCAGCGATGAGGCCAGCATCGAGAACGGCGCGCGGGTCGGCAACGGAGGCTTCATTGTCGGCCCGGCAGGCACGCTGGTGATCAACACCGGCACCTCATACCAGCATGGCCGCGAGATGCTCAAAACCGCCGAGCGCTTGGGTGGGCAACCCGTCACCGCGGTCGTGATCACCCAGCCGCTGCAGGAATTCCTGATGGGCAACGCGGCGTTCAGCGAACGCGACATCACGATCCAAGCGCCGGCGGAATCGGCCGAACTGATCGCTGCGCGTTGCGCCCAATGCCTGGACAATCTCAAGCACATGCTCGGTGACCAAACCATGGCGGGCACCCGCATCGTCGTTCCCGAGGCGCTTGATCACAACGACGGTACGTTCACGGTCGGAGGACGCGAACTGACCCTGATCCTGCCCGGTCGCGGCAGCGCACCCGGAGATCTTGCGGTGTTCGATCGCGCGACTGGCATTCTGTTTGCCGGGGCCCTGGTATCGAACCGGCGCATCCCCGAACTGCGCGACGCCGATGTCGACGGCTGGCATGCTGCGCTCGCGCAGTTGCGTGCACTGGCGATCAAGACCGTGGTGCCTGGCTATGGCCCGATCGCCGACGAGACGCTCATCGATGCAACCGAGACCTATCTAATGGCCCTGACCGCCGCGGTCGAAGCCGCACTCGAGGCCGGGCTCAGCCTTACCGACGCGCTCAAGGTCGTCACCCTACCGGAATACGCCGGTTGGGCGCGCTACGCGCCGGTGCACCGACGCAACGTACAGCATGAGTATCTGCGCCTGGAAGCCAAGCGCTTCGGCGACTGACCCTACCCTTGGGCTGGCGATGCGTCACTCGCTCGGGGTGGCCGGACTCGCAATGAACTGACCGAACGCGCGCGGCCCATTACCGGTATTGACCTCGCCGGTCAGCGCCAGCGATTCGGTGTCGATACGCACCAGGGTGTTGTCGAACCAGTTCGCCACGTAAATGGCCGACCCGTCGGCCGATGCTGAGATCCCTTCCGGATACTCGCCCACTTCAAGCGTGGCGACTTGCGCAAAGCTGCGCTGGTCGAACACCGACACCGTGCCCGCATACTGGTTGGTGACAAAGACCTTTCCGCGTGCAAACGCGATTGCATAGGGGCGATCACCAACAGCCACGCTGGCGATTACCGCACGCTGTTCGAGGTCGATCACGGTGACGCTGTTCGAACCGACGTCGGCCGTCATCGCATGTTTGCCATCGGGCGTCACACTCACACCGAAGGGGCGCTCACCCGTCTTCACAGTGCCAATCAGGCGATTATCGGAGGTCGCGAAGATCGACACCTGGTTGCTGTCGCGGTCGGCGCTGAGCAGCAGCGCACCGTCAGGCGTGACCGCCACCCCCGAGGGCGACTGGCCGGTGGGGATCTCGGCCGTCACGGCGAGCGCGACCGAGTCGATCACGAACACCCGATGCTCGTACCAGTCGGCAACATAAACGGTCTTGCCGTCGGGATGCACCGCCACCCCAAGCGGCCCGCCGCCGAGCGCGATGCGGGCCAGAATGACGGGCGGGTCGGTCGTGAGCACCGTCAGTTGCTTGCTGTCGGGGCTGGTCACGTACACCCGCTGCGCATCCGCAGACACCGCAACTCCGGCTGGTTTCCCTCCGATCGCGATCGTCGCCTGCAGCGTGAGCTCGGGCAAGGCAATCACCGCCAGCGATTCGCCCGGCTGGTTGGTGACATAGGCGATTTCGCCTGCGCTGGCCAGGGCCGTCCATGCCATCAGCACCCCCAGCGCAGGCACCCATCGTCGCAAACCCACACGCGATGCCGAGACCAACATCAGTTGGCGCCCTTCTCCATCGCAGCCTTGAGCGCATCCAGCCCGCCCTGGTAGACGCCGGTCACCGCATTGATCGCGGCCTCGTCATTCAGCTCGGGCGGTGGGTCGTTGTTCGGAAAGCCGCGATAGAAGGCACCGCGCCACTCGACCTTCGACTTTCCCTCGCCGTTGGCGCTCACCGTCAGGTGCGAAGTGTAGTTGGTGACCGGCAGCACCTTCACATCGACCGCAGTGATCTTGTAGGAGTAACTCATCTTTTCGGCGCTGTAGCGGGTCAACTCCTCGTTGATCGTTGCGGTGCCATCACCCTGCAGCGTCAGCACGCGCGCTGCGCCTACCACGTTGCCGCCCTCGCCCGCGGTATTCGCGACTGCAGGATGCCAGGACATGTCGTGAAAATTGCCAATCCGGGCCCACACCTTGTCGGCAGGCGCGTCGACATCAACCGTGATCTCGACCTTCTGCCGGCTCGGACCATGCGCCTGCGCGCCGCTCGCGAACACACCACATGCCGCCATCAACACCCAGGCACTCTTCAAACGAATCATGATTTCTCCCCCAAAATGGGCTCGTCAGTATTGTTGTGAATGGCGGCACACCCTGCATTGCCGACCGCCCGCGGCATGAACACCCTCAGCCACCCGGTTTGCCGGTGCGCTTCAACATGCCGCGCTGCGGGTCATACCCCCAAGCCGCGAGCAAGAAGAATGCCGCCAGGCAGCCCGCCACAATGCCCAGCGACATAATCGAAACCTGCCCGTGGAGCGCAAAGCGGATCGCCTCGACCGCATGGGTGAAGGGGTTCCAGGTGGCGAGAAAGTGAATCACCCGTGCGCCGGACTCCTCCAGCTTCCAGAGGGGATAAAGCGCCGGCGAGATGAAAAACATCGGAAAGATCACGAAATTCATCGTGCCGGCAAAATTCTCGAGCTGGCGCACATGCACCGACAGCAACAGGCCCAGCGCACCCAGCATCATCCCCGCCAGCACCAGCACCGGAAAGGCATACAGCCAGCCGGACCACGGCACATCGACGTCGAACAAGGCCGCGATCGCCAAAAACACATAGGCTTGCAGCACCGACAGCATCGTGCCTGCCAGCAGCTTGCAGAACAGCAGATACCAGCGCGGCAAGGGGGCAGTCAGGAGCAAGCGCATCACCCCCATCTCGCGGTCGTACACCATCGCGAGCGAGGACTGCATGCCGTTGAACAGCAACACCATGCCCAGGAGGCCGGGCACGATGTAGGTCTGATACGGGATGTAGGTGTTATAGGGCGGGATGATCGACACCCCGAACACGTTCTG
>JAEUNS010000035.1 GCA_016790005.1 Zoogloeaceae bacterium | reverse complement strand
GGAGTTGAGCGCGGCCAGGCAGATGCGGCCGGTCGAGACTGCGTAGATGCCGAAGTCGGACTTGAGGGCCTCGACCTGGGCGGCGGTGAGGCCGGTGTACGAGAACATGCCGCGCTGCTTGATTACGAACGAGAAATCCTGTGCCACGCCGGCGGCTTTGAGCGATTCGACCAGGCTCACCCGCATCTGGCGAATGCGCTTGCGCATGCCGGCGAGTTCGTCTTCCCACATCTGGCGCAGTTCGGGGGCGTTGAGCACGGTTGCGACCACGGCGCCGCCATGGGTCGGAGGGTTTGAGTAGTTGGTGCGGATGACGCGCTTGACCTGCGACATTACGCGGGTGGATTCGTCCTTGCTGGCGGTCACGATCGACAGTGCGCCGACACGCTCGCCGTAAAGCGAGAACGACTTCGAGAACGAACTCGAGATGAAGAAGTCCAGATCGCTGGCGGCGAACAGGCGCACTGCGACGGCGTCGGCCTCGATGCCATCGGCGAAACCCTGGTAGGCCATGTCGAGGAAGGGTACGAGCCCGCGGCTGCGGCACAGTTCGACCACTTCGGCCCACTGGGCATCGCTCATGTCGGCACCGGTGGGGTTGTGGCAGCAGGCGTGCAGTACGATGATCGAGCCGGCGGGCAGGCTGGCGAGCTTGGCCTTCATTGCGGCGAAGTCGACCCCGCGGGTGGCGGCATCGTAATAGGGGTAGTTCTCGACAGTGAAGCCGGCAGCCTCGAACAGCGCGCGGTGGTTTTCCCAGCTCGGGTCCGAGATGTAGACGGTGGCATTCGGGTTGAGGCGCATCAGGAAGTCGGCGCCGACCTTGAGCGCGCCGGTGCCGCCGAGCGCTTCGATGGTGACCAGGCGCCCGGCCGCGATCAGTGCGGAATCCTTGCCGAGCAGCAGGTTTTGCACCGCGGTGTTGTAGGCGGCCAGGCCTTCGATGGGCTGGTAGCCGCGCGCAGGCATGGCTTCGAGGCGGGCCTTTTCGGCGGCCTTGACGGCGGCCAGTAACGGGATCTTGCCGTTGTCGTCATAGTAGACACCGACGCCCAGGTTGACCTTCTCGGCGCGGGTGTCGGCGTTGTAGGCTTCATTCAGCCCGAGGATCGGGTCGCGGGGTGCCAATTCGACCTTGGCGAAGATTGATTCAGACATGTGAACTCCAGGGTTTGACGCCTCGGCAATCAGGGTGCGAATCCGATCGGGTGGATTCGGTCTATGCTGCGTGCCTTGCGCCGGGATTTGGGAAATAATCGACGCTTTCGATCGGCCGGTGGGATTGCGCACTTTCGGTGCGCGATGCACCAAAACGCGGCCTCGAACAGGACGGAAATTCTAGCATGACAACTTCGAGCGGCACTCAAACGGTCGTGAGCTTCGACGGCAGCCCGTTTCGCCTGCACCTGCCGTTTCCGCCCGCCGGCGATCAGCCGGCCGCAATTGCCAAACTGGTCGAGGGTATCGACGATGGGTTGATGTTTCAGACCCTGCTGGGTGTGACCGGCTCGGGCAAGACCTTCACGATGGCGAACGTGATCGCGCGCTGCGGCCGCCCGGCGTTGGTGCTGGCGCCCAACAAGACGTTGGCGGCGCAGTTGTATTCGGAGTTTCGCGAGTTTCTGCCCGAAAACGCGATCGAATACTTCGTTTCGTATTACGACTACTACCAGCCCGAGGCCTATGTGCCTTCGCGCGACCTGTTCATCGAGAAGGACTCGAGCATCAACGAGCACATCGAGCAGATGCGCCTGTCGGCCACCAAGAGCCTGATGGAGCGGCGCGATGTGGTGATCGTGGGCACGGTTTCATGCATCTACGGTATTGGCGACCCGGTGGATTATCACTCGATGGTGCTGCACTTGCGCGAAGGCGAGCGCACGCCACATCGCGAGCTGATCCAGCGCCTAGTGGCGATGCAATATACCCGCTCGGACATCGACTTCAAGCGCGGCACGTTCAGGGTGCGCGGCGATGTGATCGACATCTTTCCGGCCGAGAATGCCGAGCTCGCGGTGCGGGTCGAGATGTTCGACGACGAGATCGAGCACCTGACCCTGTTCGATCCGTTGACCGGCCACATGAAGCACAAGCTGGTGCGTTTCACGGTATATCCGTCCAGCCACTATGTGACGCCGCGCGCCACGGTGCTGACCGCGATCGAGGCGATCAAGAACGAACTGCGCGATCGCATCCAGAGCTTTCAGCAGTCTCACAAACTGGTCGAGGCGCAGCGCATCGAGCAGCGCACCCGCTTCGACCTCGAGATGCTCAACGAGATGGGCTTCTGTAAGGGCATCGAGAACTACTCGCGCCATATGTCGGGCCGTGGGCCGGGCGAAGCGCCACCGACCTTGATCGATTACCTGCCGCCGGACGGCCTGCTGTTCGTGGACGAGTCGCATGTGACGATTCCACAGGTGGGCGGCATGTACAAGGGCGACCGCTCGCGCAAGGAGAACCTGGTCGAATACGGCTTTCGCCTGCCTTCGGCGCTCGACAACCGGCCGCTGCGCTTCGAGGAGTTCGAGCGCCTGATGCCGCAGACGGTGTTCGTATCGGCCACGCCGTCGACCTACGAGTCCGAGCATCAGGGCCAGGTGGTCGAACAGGTGGTGCGCCCAACCGGGCTGATCGACCCGGAAGTCGAGATCCGCCCGGCCAGCACCCAGGTGGATGATTTGTTGTCCCAGGCCAAGCGACGGATCGCCGCGGGCGAGCGTGTGCTGGTGACCACGCTCACCAAGCGCATGGCCGAAGATCTGACCGATTACCTGGTCGAGAGCGGGCTCAAGGTGCGCTATCTGCACTCGGACATCGACACCGTGGAGCGGGTCGAGATCATCCGCGATCTGCGGCTGGGCGAGTTCGATGTGTTGGTCGGGATCAACCTCCTGCGCGAGGGGATCGATATACCCGAGGTGTCGCTGGTTGCGATTCTCGACGCCGACAAGGAGGGCTTTCTGCGTTCGGAGCGTTCGCTGATCCAGACCATCGGGCGGGCGGCGCGCCACATCAACGGCAAGGCGATTCTGTATGCAGACGTGGTGACCCGCTCGATGAAGGCCGCGATCGACGAGACCGACCGCCGCCGGAACAAGCAGATTGCCTTCAACGAGGCCAACGGCATCGTGCCCCGCACGGTCACCAAGCGGATCAAGGACATCATCGACGGAATCTATGCGCCGGATGACGAACGCTCGGCCCGGGTTGCGGACTCGGCGCGTGTTGACTATGCGTTGATGGACGAGAAGGGGCTGGCCAAGGCGATCAAGAAGCTCGAGAAAGAGATGCAGGAGCATGCCCGCAATCTCGAATTCGAGAAGGCGGCCGCAGCGCGTGACGAGTTGTTCAGGTTGCGCAGCCGCGCCTTCGGGGCGGATCAGCATGGCAGTACCTGAAAACACGATCGGACTCATGAGCCACCGATCATATGATTGGCTGTGCGTTGCAAGAGCGGTTGGAAGAGGAGGGCAGGGGACGTGATCCTCAATAAATTTCTGCGCCGTGTCACAGGTCGGAATGACAGCGACGCCAGAAGACAAGAAACCGGGGGGGAGCCTATGAAGCGGGTCTTGTTCGTGTGTACCGGCAGCACACCATAAATGCAATAAAAACAATGATTTATAGAGGATTAGTTACCGTTATCGTTATCGTTATCCACAAACAAGCGGCAGGCAGCAGATTGCCCAAAGTGGGGAATGGGCATCCGGAAGGGAGATTGCCGGCCACGCACCCTAGGAATGAGGCGCTGCCGGCTGTCGCGGTTTTTCGAGAATGCGGCACTCACGACTAATCCGCATCCGAGTTATCGCGGTGCGCCCGCTCGGCACGGGTGAAATTCAAACAAAGAAGACTGCGGATTCTTCCCGCTCGGTGACTTCCCCAATCCGGGCAGCGATGCCGAAGGCCATACTCATGGCTTGCATGCCGTCAATCCGGCCCGTTGCGCGGCTCTTGTCCAGCTTCCGGGCTCCGGTCGGGTCTTTCACCGTGGTGGCGTTCGCGGCGCACATCGTCAGCACTGGATGCCCACCGTGATGGATTCGGCCGTTGAGCAACTCGGCTTCCAGTGCGTCGAGAGCCGGCGCCATGTCCTTGAACCCCTGGCCCCAATCAACGAGCGGGAGGTCGGCGCCGATCTTCTCGAACTCCTGGCGCAGCAGGTCGATACGCCATCGGTCGTAGGCAATCGCCTGAACGTCGAGGCCGGCGCAGATTCGCATGATGTCGGCAGCGACGAAGGCGTAATCCACCGTGCGGCCGGGGGTGGTCTTCAACAGGCCTTGCCGCTCCCATAGGCTGTAGGGGCTTCGGTCCTTGCGTTCGCGGTCAAGAAGGCCCTTTTCAGGCGTCCAGAATGTCGGCTGTACCTGCCATATGCCGCCGACCCTGCCGATGAGCACGAAGGCGGTAAGGTCGGTGCGTGCGGACAGGTCCAGGCCGGCGAACACAGGCCCGTCAAACGGCAGTACAGGCCCGGCGCAGGCCTTCCACACGTCAGGCGACACGAACGGGCTTTCGGTGCTCACACGCTGATTCAACAGCAGGTTG
>JAEUNS010000441.1 GCA_016790005.1 Zoogloeaceae bacterium | reverse complement strand
GGGGCTGGGCCTTCCTCGCCGAAAGCATTAGCTTGCAGATGATCGTGGGCGGCCTGATCGTGCTGTGCGGAACCGCCCTATCGACCGGTCTCGTGGCCTCGCGCGCAACCTGAGCCGAGTCCCCGCTTTCGGGGCGCGTCCGCCGCGTAAAGTTCAGTTGCTCCGATCAGTGGGCCGACCGGAGCAAACACTCAGATCGCGCCGCCGTTGATGCGCCCTTGGGTCAGCTCAAGCGTGGTCTCAGCTGCCGAACCGGCATCACGCGCGACCGATTTAACGCTCACGCCGCTTCCGACGGCAACCCAGTCTGTAGCGGTGTCGCGTTCCCCCTTGATCGCGACCGTGAACTCGAAGCGACAGGTTTCAAAGGTGCCAGCCGGAACCGTAACGGTTTCACGCCCGGTGTAGGTGACGCGCCTGGTTTCGGTGGTGCGAACCATTGAATCGGGCACGAACGGACCACTGATCACGGTCACCCGATCAAAGGACCTCTCGTCGCTCGCACCTGCAGCGAGCATGAACTTCGAATCGCGATAAACCGGCTGGTTCACCGAGCGGGTGGTGATGATCGAGCCGAGCATGAATGTCTCGGTGATGTTGCCCAATTCATTCAGCGCGAGCCCATCGACCTGAACAAAGGTCTGAACATTGCTCACGGCCGACGGCTGGCCGGTGTAAGTCGTGCTTACCGTACCCTGCGCCTTACTCGTCGACTGTCCCTCAAAGGTGGCTGCAGGCGTGATCGTGTATTCGGAAACCGATGTGCCGCTCAATGGACCACTGACCGCGTATTCGAGCCTGACCGTGGCCGACGTGGTGTAGAGCACAGCATTGAAGCAGTCCGCCGCGGCCCCGGGCCTCGCACCACCATCCGGACCGGGTTCGACGGGCGCCACAGGCTCCGAGGGATCAACCGGGTCCACGACACCTTCGTCGGGGTCGACCGAACTGCTCGAAGAACCACCCCCGCAGGCGGCCAACGTACCCATTAGCGCGAGTGCCAATAAGGGAAGTCTGAACCTCGAAGCTGCCATCTGCCGTTCCAGTGTTCGAAGAATTGAATGTCCGGAATTATATTGCAGATTGTTGCAGTAACCCGCTCAGCGGTGAGTAAGGTTTCCGTCGCCGCTGCGAAGGATTACCGGCATGGCCGCTTGCGAGCAGCCATGCCAGACCCCATCGCTCCATGGCGCGTCTCACGCCAACAGGGGCGACCTGCCGAGAAAAGCGCTTACGCAGCAACCCGCAGCGGCTCGGTGCGGGCGAGAAGATTGCGGGTAAGCGGGCTGTGGCCTCGGGCCTGCAAGCGCTCCGCACACAGCGCCGTGGCCAGCGGCTGCCGGCCGGCGCGCAATGCGGCCTCGATCAGCGTCAGGTCGAGCAGGTCGCGCTGGGCGTGGCTACCACCGAAGCGATGCGCGATCTCGCGAATCGGACGGATCAGGCGCACGCTCTCGTCGTAGCGCG
>JAEUNS010000401.1 GCA_016790005.1 Zoogloeaceae bacterium | reverse complement strand
GCTGGTCATCGTGCGCCTGGTCTGGCGCATCGGCCATCCGCCCCCGCCGCTTCCTGCGCACATGCCGGCCCTCGAGCGGCTGGCGGCGCATGCCGGGCATCTGGCGCTGTATGGCCTGATGTTCGTGATTCCGATCAGCGGCTGGTTAATGAGCTCGGCCAAGGGCTTTCAGACGGTCTGGTTTGGCATGCTTCCGCTACCGGATCTGGTCGCCAAGGACGCGGCGCTCGGCGATCTGCTGCAACAGGTGCACCTGGTGCTGAACTATTTACTGCTGGCGCTGGTCGTGGTGCATGCGGCGGCCGCACTCAAGCATCATTTCTTCGACCGTGACGACGTGCTGTTGCGCATGTTGCCGCATACCCACAAGCGCAAGCCTGGAATCGCAGCAAAAGGAGTTTTGAACAAATGAACATTACGAGCATGAGTCGTAAGCTGGCCGCTGGCGCCATCGCAGTGTTGACCGCATGGTCGGTGCATGCGGTCGAATACGACCGAATCGATCCCGAAGTCAGCCGGATCGACTTTGGATTCAAGCAAATGGGCGTCGGCATGGATGGACGCTTCGACCGTTTCGCGGTGCAACTGCAGTTCGACCCGGAGAAGCCTGAGTCCGCCCGGGCCGTGCTCGAACTCGAAGTTGATTCGGTTGATACCGGCTCGGTCGAGGGTAACGAAGAGGTAAAGGGCAAGCTGTGGTTCGATTCGGCGAATCATCCGCTGGCGAGATTCGAATCGAAAGAAGTGAAATCGCTTGGTGATGGGCGCTTCGAACTTTCGGGCGATCTCGCGATCAAGGGGCGCACCAAGCCGGTGGTGGCGCTGGTGCGTTATCTGCCCGATGGAACGCGCGCGCAACTCGAAGGCAGTTTCGCCATGAAGCGCTCCGATTTCGGTGTAGGCGAAGGCGAATGGGCCGACTATGGCCTGGTCGCCAACGAGATCGAAGTCAGGTTCAAGATTCAAGCCCTTGCTGCGGGCCAATGAACATAATCGATAATTTTTACCAACAGATAGGAACACCTTATGAAGAACAAGATCATTTCAATCGCACTCGCCACGCTCGTTTCGGGCGCAGCCCTGGCTGCTCCGGAAACCTATGTGATCGATAGCACGCATACATTCCCGCGTTTCTCGTACAACCATTTCGGCTTGTCGACCCAGCTGTCGCGCTTCAACCAGACCACCGGCACCATCACCCTCGACCGCGCGGCAAAGACAGGCGCAGTCGATGTCGTGATCGACATGACCTCGGTGGATACCGGCTATGAGACCTTCAACGGCCACATTCAGGCTACCGACTTTCTGGATACCGCAAACCATCCCAAGGCCACCTTCAAGTCGACCAAGGTCACGTTCGAAGGCGACGCGCCGGTCACGATCGAGGGCGATTTGACGATCAAGGGCGTGACCAAGCCGGTTACCCTGACGGTCACCCATTTTGTTGCCAAGCCGCATCCGATGCTGCAGAAGGATGCAATTGGCGCAAATGCGTCGGCAGTGATCAGCCGCACGGCCTTCAACGCCGGAAAATACGCGCCGAACGTGGGCGACGAGGTAAGCTTGAACATCTCGCTCGAGGCGATTCGTCAGTAAGCAGCGCTGCCCGGCCTTGCAGAGGGGGCCGCGGTCGGTTCATGACTGCAAGGACGGGCGGTTTGTACGCTGTCTGGCACTTGAAACGCGGTGTCAATTACCCGTCGCCTGCCAGGCGGCGGTGGAGATTCAAGGATGTCGTCAGTGAAGTTGACCAGCAGAAAGGCCTGGCTCGGTGTTGGGCTGGTTTCGCTCGCACTTGCCGCGAGCAGTCTCATCCTCACCCCCTTGCTGGGGCTCAATGCTTGCTACCTGTGCGTTTTCCAGCGCTTCATGTTCATGGTTCTGGGGCTGACCGCCTTGCTGGCCGCGAGCGGATTTCTCGAGCGCTTGTTTGGCGTGCTGGCACTGCCGCTCGCTGCACTCGGCGCGAGTGCGGCAGGCTATCAGAGCTGGCTCCAGGCCCAGCCCGAAGGCAGCGTAAGCTGCATCGGCGGCGAACCCAATCTGATCGAGCGCTTGTCGTACTTTTTGGCCGAGGTCATGCCCTCGCTCTTCAACGTGACCGGGTTTTGTGCCGATGAAGAACTCGTGATCATCGGCTTGTCACTGGCAAACTGGGCGCTGATAGCGTTTAGTGCGAGCTTCATGGCTGGCGTGTGGGCACTCCTGGCGCGGCGGTCTTGACTTAGGGCGGCGCAGGGTCCGTTTGCGTGCTGGCGCCGGGCCGCGAGACCAGAATCTCGGCTAAGGCATCGGTATCGCGATCGAAGCTCGCGTGGTTGATCGTCACTGCGTTGAGTTCAGGGAGCCGCCGCAGGCTCTCGGGCAAATCATTCCGAGCAGGCATTCCTGCACCGCCCACCAGCACCGGAATCATGCGCTTGTGCAGGGCCAGTCCCATCTCGATTTCACGCCTTACGAAATCATCGGGCAGATCCAGTCGGCGCTCGCCGGCCGCGTTGGTGGCGTTGAGCCATCCCGGCGCAATGATCACCAGCACGCTCTCGGCGGCATGCATTCGTGCCACCAGCACCTTCTCGAAATAACTGCCCGGCGGGATCTTTTCGACATCGATGAAGACCGCGTCGGCACCGAGACTCTCGATCAGGCGATCGTAGATGCGCCCGCTATGCCCGGCGCTGTCGTCGCGCCGATAACTCATGAATACCCGGTAGCGCGATCTGCGGCGCAGACTCAGTGCTGCGAGCAACAGCCAGGCGGCCAGCATTGCGTCGATCAGCATCAACAGGGCGGCGATCGCAGGGTTGGCGGTCACGCGCTCATACAAGGTCTCGCTCGCCGTGTCGTTGTCGTGCCACACCCAGCCGCTGCCGCTGAGCTGCGCCTCGATCCGGCCATTGCCCAGTTCGAGCGCATCGACAAGCAGCGGCACATCGCCCGGGCAGTC
Source organism: Zoogloeaceae bacterium (assembly GCA_016790005.1). Classification (GTDB taxonomy): domain Bacteria; phylum Pseudomonadota; class Gammaproteobacteria; order Burkholderiales; family Rhodocyclaceae; genus UBA2357. The sequence continues at coordinate 6,124 of JAEUNS010000401.1, read as the reverse complement.
CCCGTCCGCAAGCATGCCGACGCCCCGCCATAGCAAGCGGTCTGGCGACGCTCCGCAAACGATTGCCGATAGTTCTCCTTCGGCACTCCGCACCGCTATCGAGCGAACAGGCTGACCAGTGGCTGAGCCGGTTGTCGCCGCGACGCCGGCAAGTGGCAGCCGAAGGGTTTCGCCGGCCTGCGCGACCGGAAGCACGGCCCGCAACAGCGCGTTTGGCGGCACATTGAGTACCAGTGGCAGCCCGCCATCCAGCTCGAGTGTCTGATCGCCAAGATGCAGAATCTTGCGTGCGCCCGGTGCGTCGGCGATGAACGAGGCGCCGACGGTGATCTTGAGCGGGGCATCCGCGTCGAGTTCGAGTTGCACGACATCGCGGGTGGCGGCCGGCGTCGAGTGCACACGCAGGGTGAGTGGCACATCGGTGGCCTCGCCCCGGGCGATCGTCAGCACCGAGTCGCCCGCCGTGCCGGCCGTGGTGATCCATGAGATTGGACCATCACCCTCTGGAACGACGACGCCAAGTTGGCGAAACAGCATCGCGGTAAGCGGCGCAAGGCTTGCACGCTCGAAGCGCATGTCGATGCCGCCGCTGCCCTGATGATGGAGCAGGGTGTCTTCGGGTTGCAGTCCGGCTAGGCTCATCGTCTCGCGGGCCGAAGTCACAACCGGGGTCGCGATAGGGTGCGCGATCGGCACATTCATCAGCCACAACTGCAGGCCTGCCGCAACAACGAACACCCCCAGCGCCGTCAGACGATGCTCGGCCGCGCGGCGCAGCAGTCGCTGAAGCTGGTTTCGCAGCATCGCGATTCAGCCGCTCATGGCGCGACCTTGACGGTCTGCTCCGACCACGCCGTAACCCAGTCGGCTTCGTTGCGGGACGACATCCAGGCACGTACCTGGATGATGTGGTTGCCAACCGAGACCTTGTTGCCGGCATCGGTGCCGTCCCAGAATTGCTCCGGCGCCCGGCCGAACACGCTACCCCGGCTGATGCCGCCGGCAAAGCTGAATTCGCGCGTCAGATCAACCTTTATCTGCCCATCCACGCCATCGATTCTGAGCACACCGACCGAAAAGTGATTGAAATCGGACTTGGACAGGAAGCTGTAGCTTGCCTGTTGCTGCGCCGAGCGTTGAATGACAGGAGGGCGAAAATCGACCTGTTGTATCGCCACCGAACCCACTGCGCGCGGGCCTGCACCCAGCCCATGGATGCGCGCATGGCCGGGGCCGGATTCGCCGGGTCTGCTGCGCACCGAGCGCACCAGCATGACCGCTGCGCGGCTCGAAGTGCCAATGCTGGCGGGCAGTTCGAACTTCATCAGGTGTCGGCCACGTTTGTTGTCGAGCTCATGGACAATGGGCCTCGCCTGCCCCTGCACATGCAGCTCGATGGTCGTGATGCTCTGCCCATCCGGACTGTAGTCGACCACCATCGGCCAGCCGCCCTGCACCAGGCAGCGGATCGGCATGCAACTGTTGCTGTAGCGTGCGTCGAAGCCCGGGCCCTCGCTCAGCCAGTCGGAAACGAGGTCGGTGGCAGGGCCACTCTGGTTCAGTAGGCGGCCGAGGTCGATCCCAATGCCAAAGCCACCGCCACGGCTTGTACCGTCCTCGCGTTTGCTGGGGTAGTCGCTGTCGTTATTCGAGCGGTATTCACCCTCGCGCGGGCGCGTCGTCCGGCTGGCGCCACCAAACATGCCGCCAAAGACGAAATCATCCGGTGCGCCTGCTTCGCCATCCCATGGAAGACTGCGCAAGCGGCAGTCGTCGCTCATCTCGAATGCCGGTTTGGTGGGGCTCGCGCACGCGCCAAGAGCGCCCAGAATCAGCATCAACTGAACAATTCGGGTTGCGGTGCGCATGCTGTGTCCTCGAGACCAGGCTCATCGCTGCTGCGCAAATGAAGCCGGTGTGGCGCCGACCTTTGCGCGGATCAGATCCCGGAGCTGCCAGCCGGCTGAAACTCACGGGCGATGATTACAGTATAGGAGTCGCCGCGCATTCGACAACGTCGTATTCGCGACCATCGGTGGGCAGTGCGCGCGCTTCTCGAGGATTCGCGAGCGGTGATCTGTGGCATTGCACCCTCGCACCCGGTCTCAAGCCGGGCCTAACTCGCGCAACCCTGGGCGAAGGTGATGCCATGCGTGATCGACTGATAGCGTCCGTCCTGCTTCAGTTCGGCGAGTGCAGCCGAGAATCGCTCGGCGAGTTGCCGGCCTTCAGGCGTGTTCTGAAAGGCGTAGTAGACCTCTTGGCGGGAAACCGGCCGACTCTGATCGTATTGCACCTTCTGCGTCAGACCGGTGGCTTCGAGCGCCTTGATGCCGGTTTTTTCGTCAAGGATGAAGGCGTCGATATGGCCAGCGACCAGTTTCTTTAGATTGGCTTCATCGGAATTCGCCGGCTCGACCACGAACAGCTTGCCGTCGCTCACCTCTCGGGCATAGGGATAGCCGCGCGTGATGCCGACCCGATGACCGGCAAGATCTTCGAGGCTGGTCAGCCTGGGCGTGCCCTCGCGGGTGAAGACGAAGTCTTCTTTGCAATCGATCGCCTCGGGACTGCGTACGATGGTGGTATCGGCCGGGAAAAGCACGTCGAGGGCGGGAAACAGCATTGCATGGCTACCACCGGAAAAGTTCTGGATGGCGCGCGGTGGCGGCTGCACGCTGATCCGGATCGGTATACCTGCTTTGTCGGCGACGGCTTTCGCGAGATCGATGAACAGCCCGCTGTTGGCGTTCTCGACATGAACGGGAATGGGGTAGGTAACGACCGGCAGCGGTGATTCGGCAAGCACGGTGGTGGCAGGAAAGAGCAGTGCTAACAGCATGCGTTTCATGGTCGGTATCCGGGTTGGCAATCTGGCGTCAAGCGGGTGGCAGGCGCAGCAGGTCGTTGTTGAGGCGCGAGAGGACGCTGTCGAGTTGCTCCAGCGCGTCGTCGAGTGTAGTGCGATCCTGTCGCATCTTCAGGCGTTCGTTGATATCGTCGGCCAGCGCCTGCAAGGCGTTGGCGCCGATGGTGCCCGCGACGCCCTTCAGGGTGTGCGCCAGACGCTCGGCGGTGCTCCAGTCGTGTGCGTTGAGCGCGTCGCGAATCCGCGCGACCGTGTCGCCCTGGTTTCCAGGGAACTTGCGCAATAGCGAGAGGTAGAGCGTGCTTCGCCCCATTGCGCGCGACAGGCCGCTGCGGACATCGAGTCCGTCGATCTCCAGGGTCGAAATGTCGCCCGCCTTCATGAGCGGTCGCAGTGTGATCTTTGCCGCGCCGGGCTGTGGCCGGGCCGCCAGTCCTTCGGTGGGCGGTTTGATCCAGGTCTTGATTTCGGCCCACAGGCGGTGGGTGTCGATCGGCTTGGTGATGAAACCCTGCATTCCAGCGTCGTAGCAGCGCAGGCGGTCCTTTTGCAGCGCATTGGCCGTCATCGCGACGATTGGCATGGTCATGGGGCTCAGGGTGCGACGAATCTCGCGTGTAGCGGTGACCCCATCCATGATCGGCATCTGCATGTCCATCAGAACCAGGTCGTAGTGCTCGACCAGCACTTTCTGGACGGCGACGTGACCGTTCTCGGCAATATCGACAACGAAGCCCTTGCTCTCCAGCAGCTCGGTGGCCACCAGCTGGTTGATGTCATTGTCTTCGACCAGCAGGATGCGGCTTCCGGCCAGGCGCAAGAGGTCGAGATCGTCGCTACTATCGGCGAGCCGCGAGACCAGTCCCCGGCCGAGCAACTGCGAAATGGCTTCGAAAAAGTCGCTTGCTGTAACCGGCCCCGTGAGTATCTGAGCCTGCTTCGGCAACTCGAGCGAACCGGTATCGACGCCTTTGGCGTCGAGCAGCAGCAGTCGCCGCGGCGAGTGGCTTTCATCGTGTCGCGTCTGCGACCAGGCATCAGATATTTCTAACCAGCTCTCCGGGTCGGTGATGATCACCTCCAATCCGTCGTCGCGCAGGGCGTGGAGGTTCGCCCTGAAGCTGGCCGGATCGTCGCAGACTTGCACGCCACAGCCGAAGTTACGGGCCCAGATGGCCGCCGGTGCGGCGACCGGATCCGGCAACATGATCAAAACGGAAACCGCGTCGCTGTTCGCATTGGCCGCCTGCCAGTCGAGCCGGGCGGTGAACCAGAAGGTGCTGCCCTGGCCGACGGTCGAGCTCACGCCAACGTTGCCGCCCATCAATTCTGCAAGGCTCTTGCAGATGGCGAGGCCAAGACCGGTGCCGCCGAAGCGCCGGGTGATCGAGGTGTCGGCCTGGCTGAAATTCTGGAAAAGGCGGCTTTGTTGCTCTTGGGTCATGCCGATGCCGGTGTCGCTGACGCTGCATCGCAGGGTAAAGCTGGTGGGCCCGATGTCTTCCGCCCTGAGAGCGATTTCTATGCGGCCGTGCTCGGTGAATTTGATCGCATTGTTGCAGTAGTTGATCAGGATCTGCCGCAGGCGCAGCGGGTCGCCATAGAGCCGTGCCGGGATCGCCGGGTCGACATCGATGGTGAGCACCAGACTGTGTTCGGCCAGCCTTTCGGACAACATGTCGCGGGCAGGGCTGATGATCTGTTCGATGGTGAACGGGGTATTTTCGAGCTCTAGCTTGCCGGCCTCGACCTTCGATAAATCGAGGATGTCGTTGATGAGTCCGAGCAGGTGAAGGCCGGCGCGATGGATCTTGGTGAGGAAATCATGCTGGCGTGGCGACAGCTGCGTCTTCAAGCTGAGATCGCTGAGCCCGATGATGCCATTCAGCGGTGTGCGGATTTCATGACTCATGTTGGCCAGGAAGCTGGCTTTTGTAATGGCTGCCGCCTCGGCCTGGTTCTTTGCATGATGGAGATCGGTCACATCGTAGAACCAGCCCAGGGCGCATTCCTGATCATCGAACACGATCGGAATGATCGACACCATGACCCACAGACGATCGCCGCCGTAAGTCTGCATGCCGATCAGGCGCGGTTGCGACACATCCTGACCGGCCCTAAGCCAGGTGTGGATGCGCACGAAGTCGTTTTCGTCGGTATAGATATCTTGCGGGCGGGCTTGAATGTCATCCGGCGTTTCGGGCTTGAACAGCTCGACGAAGCACCGGTTTGCGAAAAGCAGGCGGATTTCCTCAGGCGCTCGCGGGATCGTCATGATACGAACTGCGATCGGGCTGTGATCGAGCATGAACTGCAACTGGGCAGTGCTGCGCTGCAATTGTTGCGCCCGGGCCTGCGACTGCTCGGTGGTCGCGCGCAACTCGGCGGTACGCGCCTGAACCGTCATTTCGAGCGATCTGTTCGCGAGATCGAGCGCCGCCCGCGACTGCATGACCCGTTCATTCATCAGGTTCAGCGCATCGACCAGAAGTCCGATCTCGTCCCGGCGGGCATAGGCAATCCGCAAGGGTGTGTCAGATTGCTGCTGCTCGGTCATCCTCGAGATGGCTTGGGTGACCTGCATGAGAGGTTGCGCAAGAAAACGCCTCAGGGCGAGGTAGAGTGCGATGCACATGCCACCGCCGACAATCAGCGTATTCAGCAGCATCGACAGAAAGGCCGTGTGCAGGCGATCGTGCAGCACCGCGGAATTGGTGTAGATCGTCAACTTGCCGATGTTCTTATCTGAACCGCTATCGACCTCCAGACTTTTCAGGAGAAAGTCATGGGTCAGCACCCCACCGAACAACAGGCTGCTGCTCACGGGCCCGTCGGGAATCTCGCCATCCTCGACCAGTGTCGCTCCGTCCGCATCGACGACGCGTACACCCGACACGACCTGAGCCTGGACGATGCCCTTCGACAGCATCGCGATCATTTCGCTGTCGAGGTTCCAGACAGCCTGGTTGAAGCCGTGAGCGAACGACTGCTTGATCTGGATCAGCTCAATGGCGATCCTCTCCTGGATGGAATGCAGCTCGAAGTACAGCAGGGCAACCGCGGTGCAGGCGACGAGGGCGAAGTACCAGAGCAGCACATGCCTGAGCAGCAGTCGGGAGAGTGATTGTGCGGTGCGCATTGGATCGGGAGTTCCACTGATATTGCGGCTGATCGTCTGCCCGAGAAGCTGCGCCAAGCGTCCGACACTGCCCGGAATGGTACAAGGTTCGTGCCGAAGGGCAAGCGCGATCGCCG
>JAEUNS010000389.1 GCA_016790005.1 Zoogloeaceae bacterium | reverse complement strand
CAGGCCGGGTATCAGCACATGCTCGCCAAGCTCGAACGTGGTGCGCGCCTGAAACCGGGTGCGTGCCTGCTCATGAGGCAGCAACGCGACGATCTTGCCGTCATGTACTGCGACGGAATGATGATCGAGCACCTGCCGTTCGGAATCTACCGGTACGACCCAGCGGGCATTGATCAGAAGGTCTATCTCTTCGCTCATCGCATGTTCCCAAAAAAAACCCCGCAGCCGAGCGGGGTTTGGGGTTTCGCAGCGTGGGGGGCTCAGTTGGGCAGGGCCTGGATTCTCACCACGACACGGCGATGTGGTGCAAGGCATTCGATCAACTTGGTCCGGCCGAGGCTGTCAGGGCAACTGACGCCCGGTACGGGCTGGGTCTTTCCATAGCCGATCACGTCGATCAAATCGGCGCTTACGCCCTTTTCTACGAGGTGGCTCTTGACGGCGGCGGCGCGCCTTTCGGATAGCGCCTGGTTGTGCGGATGTGAGCCGATGCGATCGGTGTGCCCTTCTACCAGAACGGTCTTGAGCGAGCCCACTTGTGGAAGTTGCGACAGCACCTCGCGGTCTATGGCCGCTTTGCCTGCGGGCGTCAGCACCGCTTTGTCGAAACCGAACAGGGCCTCGGCCGAGAGTGTTATTGGCTTGGGTGCTTCGGGCGCGGCTGGGGCGGACGCTTGTGCGACCTGGACCGTGCACTTCTCGCTCGGGACGAGGTCTGCGTCGCACTGACAGCCCGCAGGGAATTCTCCAGCCATGGCCTTTTCGGCAGCCGCCGGGCTCCAGAAACCGGTGCGCCAGCACAGGTCGGCACCGCTGCGGGCGACGACGTTGCGCGAGTCGATGACATATGGGGTCACGCCCCCTGGAGTGATCACGATATCCGCGGCCCAAGCCCCCAGGCTTGTGGCGACAAGCACTGTTCCCACTACCGCCTTATGCGAAAGCAACCTTGAAACCATTTGTACCTCCCCTGAACAGTTATTTACCAATGCTTTTCACTCTTTGGCCAAATTTAAGCACACCGTTGAGCGATTGGACAGACGCCATTGCCCGGGGTGTTGCGTTCCGTCTGCGCGGCCTGTCCCGTGCGCGGCCGCGATTCGGGAAGCAGGTGGCGGGCGTGGTATCATTTAACGTTTTTTCGTCCCGGCAAAAGCCGCCAAAGTCAGATGACGCCTTTCGCAAAGGAAACCCTGCCGATCAGTCTCGAAGAGGAGATGCGGCATTCATATCTTGATTACGCCATGAGCGTCATCGTGGGACGTGCACTTCCGGATGCCAGGGACGGCCTCAAGCCTGTGCATCGACGGGTGCTGTTCGCGATGCACGAACTCTCCAACGATTGGAACCGGCCCTACAAGAAGTCGGCGCGTATCGTTGGCGATGTAATCGGCAAGTATCACCCGCATGGCGATTCGGCGGTCTACGACACGATCGTGCGCATGGCGCAGAATTTTTCGTTGCGCTACATGCTTGTGGATGGGCAAGGCAACTTTGGGTCGGTCGATGGCGACAACGCTGCGGCGATGCGTTACACCGAGATCCGGATGGCGCGTATAGGCCATGAGTTGCTCTCCGACATCGACAAGGAAACCGTCGATTTCGGGCCAAACTACGATGGCTCGGAGAAAGAGCCGCTGATTCTGCCGGCTCGCATTCCGAATCTACTCATCAATGGTTCGTCGGGTATCGCGGTGGGGATGGCGACCAATATTCCGCCGCATAACCTGCTCGAGGTCGTCGAGGCCTGCCAGCGACTGCTGGCCGAGCCGGAGACCGACATCGAGGCCTTGATCGGCATCGTCCAGGCGCCCGACTTTCCCACGGCGGCGCTGATCTACGGTCTCTCGGGCGTGCATGAAGGTTATCGCACCGGGCGTGGTCGTGTCGTGATGCGCGCGCGCACCCATTTCGAGGACATCGGCAAGGGTGATCGCCAGGCGATCATCGTTGATGAGCTGCCCTACCAAGTCAACAAGCGCACGCTGCTCGAACGTATGGCCGAGCTGGTCAACGAGAAGAAGATCGAAGGCATCAGCGAAATCCGCGACGAGTCCGACAAGTCTGGCATGCGGGTGGTGGTCGAGCTCAAGCGCAACGAGATGCCCGAAGTCGTGCTGAACAACCTGTTCAAGCAGACTCAGCTGCAAGACACCTTTGGCATGAACATGGTGGCGCTGGTCGATGGCAAGCCGCGCACCCTCAATCTCAAGCAGCTTCTGGAATGCTTTCTGTCGCACCGGCGCGAGGTCGTCACGCGTCGGACGGTGTTCGAGTTGCGCAAGGCGCGTGACCGCGGACATGTGCTCGAGGGGCTTGCGGTTGCTCTTTCAAATGTCGACGAGATCATCGCGTTGATCAAGGCGGCGCAGACACCTGCAGATGCCAAGCGTGAACTACTCGCGCGCACCTGGCGCTCGGCGCTGGTCGAAGAGATGTTGTCGCGCGCAATGGCCGACGCCTACCGACCCGAAGGGCTCGCACCCGAGTTCGGCCTCTCGGCGCAGGGCTATCGACTGTCGGAGGTGCAGGCCCAGGCCATTCTCGAACTGCGCCTGCAACGCCTTACCGGACTCGAGCAGGACAAGATCCTCGCCGAATACCGCGAGGTCATCGACATCATCACCGACCTGCTCGACATCCTGGCCCGCCCGGAGCGGATCACGGCAATCATTTCGGAAGAACTGGTGGCGGTAAAAAACCAGTTCGGCGATCCGCGCCGGTCCGAGATCGTGCTGAGCACCTCCGAGATCAACATCGAAGATCTCATTGCGCCTGAAGACATGGTGGTGACGCTCTCGCACACCGGTTACTTCAAGCGCCAGCCGCTTGCCGACTATCGTGCCCAGCGTCGGGGCGGACGCGGCAAGCAGGCCACCGGCATGAAAGACGACGATTTCATCGATCGCCTGTTCGTTGCCAATACCCATGATTACATTCTGTGCTTCTCGAGTCGCGGCCGGGTCTACTGGCTGAAGGTCTACGAGGTGCCCGAAGGGGCACGCAATGCGCGCGGCAAACCCATCGTCAATCTCTTTCCGCTCATGGAGGGCGAAAAGATCAACGCTGTGCTGCCAGTTCAGAGCTTCGACGACAATCACTTCGTTTTCATGGCGACATCCGAGGGAACCGTCAAGAAGACCGCGCTCACGGCGTTCGCCAATCCGCGCAAGGCCGGAATCATTGCAGTCAATCTCGACGATGGCGATCACCTTGTCGGGGTCGCGATCACCGATGGCGAATGCGATGTGATGCTGTTCTCGGATGCCGGCAAGGCCGTGCGCTTCCCCGAGGACGATGTACGACCGATGGGGCGTGAGGCCCGCGGCGTGCGTGGCATGAATCTCGAGGACGGTCAACGTGTCATTGCGATGCTGGTCACCAAGGACGAGACGCTCAGCGTCCTGACGGCAACCGAAAACGGCTATGGCAAACGCACGCCGGTGGCCGAGTACACCCGTCACAGCCGCGGCACCAAAGGCATGATCGCGATCCAGTCGTCCGACCGCAACGGTCGCCTGGTTGGCGCTTGCCTGGTCGAGGAGCGTGACGAAATCATGCTGATCTCGACCGGTGGCGTGCTCATTCGCACCACCGTGCAATCGATTCGTGAGATGGGACGAGCCACACAGGGGGTCACGCTGATCAGCCTCGATGACGGAACCTATCTCGCGGGTATCGAGAAGGTTGCTGAGTCCGACGTCGACGAGAGCCTCGAAGAGGCCAGCGCCGGTCCAGTTTCGAAGGCTGTGGACGGCGAAGTAGCGGACGAGCAGCCTTCGCCAGGGGATGGCGGCGAGTTGCCGCCAGAAGAAGGTTCGGACGCATCCTGAACGGAATCGAGAGGGCGATTCAACATGAGCCGTGTATTCAATTTCAGCGCCGGACCGGCGGCGCTGCCCGAGACGGTGCTGCGCCGCGCGGGCGAAGAGATGCTCGACTGGCATGGTGTCGGCTGCGGCGTGATGGAGATGAGCCATCGCGGCAAAGCGTTCACCCGCATCGTCGAGCGCGCCGAGGCCGACTTTCGTGTGCTGCTGAAGGTGCCGGACAACTACAAGGTGCTGTTCCTGCAGGGCGGGGCCACCCAGCAGTTCTCCCAGATCCCGATGAACCTGCTGGACGGCGGCTCGGCCGACTACCTGGTGACTGGTTCATGGTCGCAGAAGGCCTTCAAGGATGCCGAGCGCATGGCCCGCAACATCGGCGGGTCGGTCAGGCTCGCCGGCTCGACGGTGGCCGATGTGGTCGGCAGGGTCGTGCCGCATGCCGAAATGTCGCTCGATCCGGCCGCGCGCTACGTCCATCTTTGTACCAATGAGACCATCCACGGTATCGAGGTTCAGGACGAGTCGCAGCTACCACTTACTGCAGCGCCGCTGGTGGCCGACATGTCCTCGCACATCCTGTCGCGCTCGATCGACGTGTCCCGCTACGGGCTGATCTATGCTGGTGCGCAGAAGAACATCGGCCCCTCGGGCCTGGTGATCGTGATCGTGCGCGAAGACCTGATCGGGCGCGCATGGGTGGGCACACCGCCGGTCATGGACTACAAGGTGATGGCCGACAATGGTTCGATGCTCAATACGCCGCCGACCTACGCGATCTATATTGCGGGTCTGGTGTTCGAGTGGCTGCTGGATCAAGGGGGTGTGGCGGCGATCGAACGGGCGAACATCGAGAAGGCGAAGCGTCTGTATGCGTTCATCGATGCCAGCGACTTCTACGCCAATCAAGTTGAAGCAGGCAGCCGTTCACGCATGAACGTTCCGTTCAAGCTTGCCGATGAGGCAATGAACGATGAATTTATTGCCGGTGCCGATGCAGCAGGCCTCACCCAGTTGAAGGGGCACAAGTCGGTTGGTGGAATGCGTGCCAGCATCTATAACGCGATGCCCCTTGGCGGCGTCGATGCGCTGATCGCCTACATGCGCGATTTTGCATCGCAGCGCGGATGAAATCCTGACGAGAGGAACAAGCATGAGTGACGAACTGCTCAAGTTGCGCGGCAACATCGATCGACTCGATCAGGAGATCCTCGATCGTCTCGCCGAGCGTGCCCGTTCGGCCCAGCGCATCGGCGAGATTAAGCAGGGGAATCTTTATCGGCCTGAACGCGAGGCGCAGGTTTTGCGGCGCCTGGCTGAGGCCAACCCGGGCCCCTTGCCCAATCAGGCCGTGCAGCGGATATTCCGCGAAATAATGTCGGCGTGTCTCGCGCTCGAGCATCCGCTACGCGTGGCCTACCTCGGGCCGGCGGGTACTTTTTCCGAGAGTGCGTCGCGCAAGCACTTCGGGTCGGCACCCACATTCATGGCGCGCGCGACGATCGACGAGGTTTTTCGTTCTGTCGAGGCGGGTGTCGTGGATTATGGCGTCGTTCCGGTCGAGAACTCGACCGAAGGCGCGGTTGGCGGAACGCTCGATCTCTTGCTCGCACATTCGCTTCAGGTGTGTGGCGAGGTGCGGCTGCGCATCCACCAGAATCTCCTGAGCCGTGCCGAGGGCATCGGCGCGGCCAAGCGGCTTTATTCACATGCGCAATCGCTCGCGCAGTGCCACGAGTGGCTCAACCGCAACCTTGCGAACCTGCCGCGGGTGCCGGTTGCGAGCAATGCCGAGGCCGCGCGCCTCGCCTCTGAAGATGCCGAATCGTGTGCCATCGCTGGCGAAGCCGCAGCCGAGCTTTACGGCCTGAACGTATTGGCCGCCAATATCGAGGACGACCCCAACAACACGACCCGCTTCCTGGTCATTGCACATCATGATGCGGGGCCGTCCGGTCATGACAAGACCTCGCTCGTCTGTTCGGCGGTCAATCGTCCCGGCGCCATGCATGGCCTGCTCGAACCGTTTGCCCGTCATGGTGTCAGCATGACCAAGCTGCAGTCGCGGCCGGCGGCGGGTGGCCTGTGGGAATATGTGTTCTATATCGACATTGAGGGCCACAGAACCGACGAAGCAGTCGCTCAGGCGCTTGCGGAGCTCGACCAGCGTGCGGCCTTTCTCAAGGTGCTGGGCTCCTACCCGGTGGCGGTGATCTGAGCGGCTGACCAATAAGTACAAAAGCAAGGAGATGAACATGAACCTGGTTGATGCGTCACTAGACTACGTGCGCTCGATCTCCCCGTATCAACCGGGCAAGCCGATCAGCGAGCTTGCGCGCGAGATGGGGCTGGCCGAAGGGTCGATCGTGAAGCTCGCATCCAACGAGAATCCGCTCGGCATGAGTCCGCGGGCGCGTGACGCGGCGATTTCCTCGATCGCGAGCGTCGAGCGTTATCCCGACGGCAATGGGTTTTCGCTCAAGGCGGCGCTCTCGGCCCGCCTGGGTGTAGCGCCCGAGCAGATCGTTCTCGGCAATGGGTCGAACGATGTACTCGATCTCGCCGCACGTGCATTTCTGAGCGCAGGGCGGTCGGCGGTTTATGCGCAGTACGCCTTTGCGGTCTATCCGCTGGCGACCCATGCGGTCGGGGCACGTGGCATCGAAGTGCCCGCCCGCGAGTTTGGTCATGATCTCGACGCGATGCTGGCGGCGGTGTCGGCCGACACGCGGGTGGTGTTCATCGCCAATCCCAACAATCCGACCGGTACCTTCGTACCGGGAGCCCAGATCGAAGCTTTCCTGGAGCGGGTTCCGGCCGATGTGCTGGTAGTGCTCGATGAGGCTTACACCGAGTATTTGCTGCCGGAGCAGGCCTACGACAGCATTGCCTGGCTCGATCGCTTCCCTAATCTGCTGGTGTCGCGCACCTTCTCGAAGGCCTATGGCCTGGCGGGTTTGCGCATCGGTTATGGGGTCGGCAGCAAGGAACTCATCGGGTTGCTCAATCGTGTCCGGCAGCCATTCAACGTCACCAGCGTGGGTCTGGCGGCGGCGTGTGCCGCGCTTGATGATCTCGAGTTTCTCGCCCGTAGCGCGCATATCAACCGCCGCGGGATGGAGAAAATCACGGCCGCCCTCGACGAGTTGGGGCTGGACTGGATCCCCTCGGCGGGCAACTTCGTGACCTTCCGGGTCGGTGATGGCGCGGCGGTCAACAACGCGCTGTTGCGCCAGGGGGTGATCGTGCGCCCGATAGCCGGATACGGGCTGCCCGAGTGGTTGCGGGTGTCGATCGGCCTACCCGAGGACAATGCCAGGTTCATCGGAGCACTGAAGGTCGCCTTGGCTTGAAGTGCTTGCACGTCGATGCTCGCTCGAGGGCGGGTCTGGCCCGCGGCTCGAGCGTAGTTGTTCGGACGCGCTGACCCGCTCGGCGGGAATAGGGAGGTTTGGCAATGGTTTCGATCAACAAGCTGGTGATCGGCGGAGTCGGTCTGATAGGCGGCTCGTTTGCGCTTGCGATGCGTCGGGCCGGGCTGGCCAAGCGCATCGTGGGCGTTGGACGACGGCCCGAGTCGCTCGCGCAGGCGCTCGAGCTTGGCATCATCGACGAGGCCGCGTCCTCATGGCAGGCGGCGCTCGACGGTGCAGATTTCGTCCTGCTCGCGTCCCCGGTGGGTCAGATGGATGCGATCATGGCGCAGATCGCACCGCATCTGGGCCCGAACACGCTGGTTACCGATGCCGGCAGCACCAAGCGTGATGTCATGGAGGCCATTTATCGCCATCTCGACCGGCAACTCGCCAACGTGGTGCCCGCGCACCCGATCGCCGGTGCAGAGAGAAGTGGTCCGGCCGCTGCGTTTGCGACGCTTTTCGATGGCAAGAAGGTCGTGATCACACCGCTCCCCGAGAATGAGCCGGCCGCCGTGCTGCGGGTGCGCGAAGTGTGGGCGGCCTGCGGAGCGGTCATTCACGAGATGCCGCCGCAGGACCATGACCGGGTGTTTGCGGCGGTCAGTCATCTGCCCCATCTGCTGGCGTTCGGCCTCGTGCATGACCTCGCCGGTCGAGCGAATGCCGAGCAGTTGTTCGGCTATGCAGCCAGCGGGTTCAGGGATTTCACCCGAATTGCGGGCAGCCACCCCGAGATGTGGCGCGACATCTGCATGGCAAACCGACAGGCACTGCTGGCCGAACTCGATCAGTATCTTGCCGAACTCGCTTACCTGCGTGCATTGCTTCTATCGGGCGACAGCGAACGGCTCGAGCAGCACTTCGACGAGGCGCGCAAGGCGCGCAATGATTGGGCCGACAAATATCTGGCCAGAAACATCGAAAGCGAGTGAGCATGGAATTTCTAGACCTACCCCCGATGCTCGGTGCGAGCGGGCAGATTCGCCTGCCCGGTTCCAAGAGCATCTCAAACCGTAGCCTGCTGCTCGCGGCGCTGGCCGAAGGCAGCACCCGCATCCGCGACCTGCTCGCATCGGATGACGTCGATCGCATGCTCGAGGCGCTGAGCGCCCTCGGGGTGAAATGGACGCGCGAGGCTGAATCCGGTGATTTTCTGGTGCATGGCGTCGGCGGACCCTTTCCTTTCAAGCAGGCGACGCTGTTTCTCGGCAATGCCGGTACCGCGTTCCGGCCGCTGACCGCGGCGCTGGCCTTGTCCGGCGGCGAATACCAGCTTTCGGGCGTCGCCCGCATGCATGAGCGCCCGATCGGCGACCTGGTCGACGGCCTGCGCCAGATCGGTGCGGATGTGCGTTACCTGGGTAATGACGGTTTTCCGCCGCTCCACATCATGCCGGCGACGATCGCTCCAGGCGGGATCGTGAGGGTTCGCGGCGATGTCTCGAGCCAGTTTCTGACCGCACTGCTGATGGCACTGCCGCTTACCGGGGTCGAAACCACGGTCGAGGTCGTGGGTGAGCTGATCTCGAAGCCCTATATCTCGATCACGCTCGACCTGATGGAGCGCTTTGGCGTGGCGGTCGAGCGTGACGGCTGGAAGCGCTTCACCGTGCCGGGCGGCACCCGTTATCAAAGTCCCGGCACCCTTTATGTAGAAGGCGACGCTTCTTCTGCTTCATATTTTCTTGCTGCCGGTGCAATCGGTGGTGGTCCAGTGCGGGTCGAAGGTGTTGGCAGGGACAGTATTCAGGGTGACATCCGGTTTGCCGAGGCGCTCGAGATGCTCGGTGCGCGCATCGAGATGGGTGAGAACTGGGTCGAGGCGCGTGCGCCCGAGTCCGGTCGGCTGAGGGCCTTCACCCTTGATCTGAACCATATTCCCGATGCAGCGATGACGCTCGCGGTGGCGGCACTGTTTGCCGACGGTCCATGCCGCCTGAACAATATCGCCAGCTGGCGCGTCAAGGAGACCGACCGGATTGCGGCCATGGCAATCGAGCTGCGCAAGGTGGGCGCAACGGTCGAGGAGGGTCCCGATTATCTGGTGGTTACACCACCCGAGCGGCTTACCGCGGCCGCGATCGACACCTATGACGATCACCGCATGGCGATGTGCTTCTCCCTGGTGAGCCTCGGGGGTTGCCGGGTGCGGATCAACGACCCGAAATGCGTGGGCAAGACTTTCCCAACTTACTTCGAAGTGTTCGGGTCGGTGACCCGGCCCGTTCCGGTGATCGCGATTGATGGGCCGTCCGCCTCCGGCAAGGGCACTGTGGCGGCGCGCGTTGCTGCGGCGCTTGGGTTCGCCTTCCTCGACAGTGGTGCCATGTATCGCCTGGTGGCGCTGGCTGCTATGCGGGAAGGGGTCGCGCTCGACGACGAGATGAATCTGGCCGCACTGGCCAGCGCGCTTCCGGCACGCTTCGACGAGGGCCGAATCTGGCTCGGCAACGATGATGTCAGCGATGCCATTCGGACCGAAGCCTGCTCTGCCGGTGCGTCGCGGGTGGCCACCTTTGCCGCGGTGCGCGTGGCTTTGCTCGATCGCCAGCGCGACTTCCGGCTTGGCCCCGGGCTGGTTGCGGATGGCCGTGACATGGGCTCGATCGTGTTTCCGGACGCGCGCAATAAATTCTTTTTGACTGCCAGTGTCCCAGCGCGCGCAGAACGGCGCTATAAGCAGTTGATGAATAAAGGAATGAGTGCTAACATGGAAAGTCTGTTAAAAGATCTCGAGGAGCGGGACAGGCGTGATGCCACCCGCAGTATCGCGCCTTTAAAGCAGTTGCCGGACGCAACGCTTCTGGATACGACGAATATGAGTATCGATGAAGCTGTTGCATTTGTGCTCGAAAGGCTTACTTCCTGAGGGAGTAAGCCCGATTTACGCGGTTCGGGTGCTGATGTGGCACCCGTTTCATTTCAATCAACGACTGGTTGCCGCTTCAACGCGGTATTTGGATTCTCCACTTTTATGACAACTGCCACCCCTGTTACCGACTCCATGGAAAGTTTTGCCGCCCTATTCGAGGAAAGCCTCGCACTTCAGGAAATGCGCACCGGTGAGGTCATCACCGCTGAAGTGGTCAACATCGATCACAACTTCGTGGTCGTCAATGCTGGCCTGAAGTCCGAAAGCTATGTGCCGATCGAAGAATTCCGCAACGATCGCGGCGAACTCGAAGTCGAGATCGGTGACTTCATCCATGTGGCCATCGACGCGCTCGAAGATGGTTTCGGCGAAACGCGCCTGTCGCGCGAAAAAGCCAAGCGCATCTCCGCATGGAACGACCTGGAGAAGGCTCTGAACGAAGGCACCCTAGTGAAGGGGGTTGTTTCGGGTCGGGTCAAGGGTGGTCTGACCGTCATGACCAACAGCATCCGTGCGTTTCTGCCGGGCTCGCTGGTCGACATGCGTCCGGTCAAGGATACCGCTCCGTACGAGGGTAAGGAATTCGAGTTCAAGGTCATCAAGCTCGATCGCAAGCGCAACAACGTGGTTGTTTCGCGTCGTGCGGTGCTCGAAGAGACCATGGGTGAAGAGCGCGAAAAGCTCCTCGAAAACCTCAAGGAAGGCATCGTCGTCAAGGGCGTGGTCAAGAACATCACCGATTACGGCGCGTTCGTGGACCTCGGCGGCATCGACGGCCTGCTGCACATCACCGATCTGGCTTGGCGTCGTGTGCGTCATCCATCGGAAGTGCTCAACGTCGGCGACGAAATCGAAGCCAAGGTGCTCAAGTTCGACCAGGAGCGTCAACGTGTTTCGCTCGGTCTCAAGCAACTCGGCGAAGATCCGTGGGTCGGCATCGCGCGTCGCTACCCGCAAGGCACACGCCTGTTCGGCAATGTGACCAACATCACCGACTACGGCTCATTCGTTGAAGTCGAGCAGGGTATCGAAGGTCTGGTGCACGTGTCCGAAATGGACTGGACCAACAAGAACATCCATCCGTCCAAGGTCGTTCAGTTGGGTGACGAAGTCGAAGTCATGATCCTCGAGATCGACGAAGACCGTCGCCGCATCTCGCTGGGCATGAAGCAGTGCATGTCGAACCCGTGGGACGATTTCGCCGAAAACCACAAGAAGGGCGACAAGGTCCGCGGCCAGATCAAGTCGATCACCGACTTTGGCGTGTTCATCGGCCTGGAAGGCGGCATCGACGGTCTGGTGCACCTCTCCGACCTGTCGTGGAGCGATACCGGCGAAGAGGCCGTGCGCCGCTTCAAGAAGGGCGACGAAGTCGAAGCTGTCGTGCTGGCGATCGATGTCGAGCGCGAGCGTATCTCGCTGGGCGTGAAGCAGCTCGATGGAGACCCCTTCACCAACTTCATTGCCACGCACGAGAAGAACAGCCTCGTGGGCGGTACGGTGAAGTCGGTCGATGCGCGTGGTGCGGTGATCGCGCTGAATGAAGACGTCGAAGGCTACCTGCGTGCTTCCGAAGCGGCGCCCCATCGGATCGACGATCTGACCACGGTGCTGAAGGTCGGTGACGAACTCGAGACGATGATCATCAACGTCGATCGCAAGACCCGTTCGATCAGCCTGTCGATTCGCGCCAAGGATCAGGCCGAGCAGAGCGAAGCAATGAACAAGCTCGCCTCGGATAGCGCAGCGTCGAGCGGCACCACCAACCTCGGTGCGTTGCTCAAGGCCAAGCTGAACGAACAGAAGCAGTAAGCCGATTCATCATGACCAAGTCGGAATTGATCGCTAAGCTGGCGACCCGTTTTCCCCAGCTCGTTGCCAAAGATGCCGATTACGCGGTCAAGATGGTTCTCGATG